>DATGDE010000101.1:0-5954 GCA_035311125.1 Gemmatimonadales bacterium | reverse complement strand
TGCACAGCGCTGAAAGCGCAGTGCCTTGCGGGCTACTCCGCCTGGATTGACTCTCCGGGGTGCCTCGTCGCCTGGCGTTTCAGGTAGTCGATGGCCTGGGGGAGCGCCCGCGGGCTCACGGTCGTCGCCGAGTAGCGTCGCGTCCAACGCAGTCCCACCACGTTTCCAGGGAGGCGGCTGGCCGCGTAGCTGCTCCCGCCCTTCATTAGCTGGACCAGCCGGCCCAGATCGAACCGTGGCGCCGTCCGGAGGAGGACGTGGACGTGGGTGCGCAGAATGGCGATCCCGACGATCTCCGCCCGCTCGGTGTGCCGCCATGTTCGCTTTCCCCGGATGGGTCTCGTGGCGACAATGAAGATTGCGGATGGCTCTCAACGTCGCCTCAACGATCCGACCTCCACGTCACGAACCTGCACGGGATCGTCCCGCTTCGGTCAGCCCGCGAACCTTCCTGCCGTCACGGAGTACGTGAGATGGAAGCGGTTGTCGCGCGCTTGAAGCCTGCCCGGTAGCTTCCTGCCGCAGCGTCTCGAATTGGGTCCTGTGACGTCGCTCACGCGTGGAAACGTTGGGCCCGATTTTTGCGATCCCAGGTGGACCCCGCCGTCGCATGGCCGCCCGGCCGTGCCGGGGAGCCGGAGGGTTGTGCATCCCAGAGGGTGCGTGGTGAAGTCAGAAGAAACGAGGTACCACATGCGAACGTCCCTGATGGTCCTGAGCTGCGGATTACTGGCGGCGTGCATCGGTCCGTCGATGCGGCCCGGGCACTGGCCGGCGGCGGGATCCTACGTCTGCGTCGTCAACAACACGGACACGCCGGTGTGGCTGTCGGTGCGCGACGGCGTGGGCCACGAGCTGCCCAAGGGCCGGCTGGGACCGCAGGGTCGCGTCCAGTTCCTCTGGCCGTTCATCGATCTCAATTCCGGCGTGTTCATCGCCACCACCAAAGAGGGCCGGGTGACGATGAGCGATGCCTTCAAGCCGTGGGGCGGGCCGAAGGCGTGGGCCTGGGACGTGTCCAACCCCGCCCCCCTGGCTGCCTCGCATTCCTTCTGCCCGCAGGCCGCGGGGGACGTCGCCGCGGGGAATTGACGGTTTTCGTGCCCGGCGCGCGCGGTCAGCTTGCGACGCGATTGCGCGCCGGGTAAGTTTTGCCCCATGGCGGATTTATCCAGTCTCTTCCAGCTCGCCCAGCAGGCCCAGGGCCGGCTGTCCGAGATCCAGACGAAGCTCGCCCAGGAGACGGTGTCGGTGTCGTCCGGCGGCGGGATGGTGCAGGCGACCGCCGACGGGCGCGGCCAGATCCGCGCCATCAAGATCGACCCCGAGGCGTTCAAGGGGGGCGACGTCGAGCTGCTCGAGGACCTGGTGCTGGCGGCCGTGACCCAGGCGCAGCAGCGCGCGGCGGAGCTGTACCAGGCCGAGGTGAAGAAGCTGACCGCCGGCCTGCCGCTGCCGTTCCAGCTGCCGCTGTAAGCCCCCCCGTGCCCGCACCCAGTGTCCGCGATTGACGAGTTGACCGCGGAGCTCGCCAAGCTCCCCGGCATCGGGCGGAAGACGGCCCAGCGGCTCACGTTCCACCTGTTGAAGGAGCCCCCCGAGGCCTCGCGCCGCCTGGCGGACGCGATCCGCCGCGTGCGCGACCAGGTGATGGTCTGCGCGACCTGCGGCAACCTGGGCGACGAGAGCCCGTGCCCCATCTGCCGCGACCCGCGGCGGGACGCGACGGTGCTGTGCGTGGTGGAGGAAGCCGGGGACGTGACGGCGATCGAGCGCGCCGGGCGCTTCCGCGGCCGCTACCACGTGCTGGGGGGGCGCCTGTCGCCGCTCGAGGGCGTGGGCCCCGAGGCGCTGCAGATCGACCGGCTGCTGGAGCGGGTGTCCAACGGCGCCGGCGAGGGGGTGCGCGAGGTGATCGTCGCCACCAATCCCTCGATGGAGGGGGAGGTCACCGCCACCTACCTGCAGCAGGTGCTCAAGCCCTCCGGGATCCGGGTGACGCGCATCGCGCGCGGGCTGCCGGTGGGGGGGGATCTGGAGTACGCCGACGGGGTCACCATCGCGCAGGCGCTCGCCGCCCGGCGCGACATGACCGAGACCGACTGAGCGGGGGCGCGATGACGGGTGCCGCGAGCTGGTCGTTCAACGAAAGCGACTACCGCCAGATCCAGCAGCACCTGCAGGCGTTCCTGCGCGACTCGAACGCCCGCTGCGCGCTGCTGGTGGACCGCACCGGCCAGCTGGTCGCCACGGTCGGCGAGCCGCCGGCGTTCGACCCCACCGCCTTCGCCTCCCTCACCGCCGCCGATTTCTCCGCCAACGATCAGCTGGCGAAGATGATCGGCGAGGCCGAATTCGCCTCCCTCGTGCACCAGGGCGAAAAGGAATCCATGTACCTGGCCGACGTGGCGCGCCGGGTGATCCTGGTGGTGCTGTTCGACCAGCGCGCCACGCTGGGGCTCGTGAAGCTCAAGGCCAAGGCCACCGTCGAGGCCCTGAACCACGTCTTCCAGATCATGTTCGACCGGGTGGGGGCCGGCCCGGGCGAGACCAGGGGGCTGCTGCAGGGGGCGGAAGACGAAATTGACAAACTCTTCGGGTGAGCGGGGCACGCGTCCATGTCGATGATCAACTACGCGTCCCGCGAGATCAACTGCAAGCTGGTCTATTACGGGCCCGGCCTGGGCGGCAAGACGACCAACCTGGAGCACATCTACGGGAAGGTCGCGCCCAACACCCGCGGCAAGATGATCTCGCTCGCCACCGAAACCGAGCGCACGCTGTTCTTCGACTTCCTCCCGGTGGACCTGGGGACGATCCGCGGCTTCAAGACGCGGTTCCACCTCTATACCGTGCCGGGGCAGGTGTACTACAACGCCAGCCGCAAGCTGATCCTGAAGGGCGTGGACGGCATCGTGTTCGTCGCCGACTCGCAGATCGAGCGCATGGAGGCGAACGTCGAGTCGATGCAGAACCTGTACGACAACATGAGCGAGTACGGGTACGACCTGACCAAGATTCCGTTCATCATCCAGTACAACAAGCGCGACCTGCCCAACGCCGCCCCGATCCGCGACCTGCAGTCGGCCCTGAACCCGGGCTGGCCGATCGACGAGCCGGCCCAGCAGCGCATCGTCCCCGACGTCGCGCACCCCGGGGAGAACCTGGTGGAGCGCGTCGCCGACGGCTGGCTCGGCCGCGCCCCGTTCACCGAGGCCGTCGCGGTGCGCGGCGACGGCGTGTTCGACACGCTCAAGACGGTCTCGAAGCTCGTCCTGAAAACGCTCAGCTGAGCCGGAGGGGCGTCGCCCCGTGCGCTGGACCCTGCCCAACATCCTGACCCTCGCGCGCATCGCCCTCACCCCGGTCATCGCGCTGCTGCCGTTCATCTCCGGCTTCTGGCCCAAGGTCTTCGCCTTCGTCATCTTCCTCGCCGCCGCGTTCTCCGACGTCGTGGACGGGTACATGGCCCGCAAGTACAACCAGGTGAGCGAGCTGGGACAGCTGCTCGACCCCATCGCCGACAAGCTGATGCTGTTCGCGATGCTGGTCCCCATTTTCTGGATCACGCGCCACCCCACCATCCTCGTGGACTACCGCATCCCCTGGTGGGGCAGCCTTCCCGTCTGGGTGCTGCTGCTGCTCGTGGGACGCGAGGTGCTGATCACCGCGTTCCGCTTCTTCGCCAAGCGCCGCGGCGTGATCATCCCCGCCATGGCCGCCGGCAAGCTCAAGGCGGTGGTGCAGAACGTGTTCATCGGCGCCACCATCCTCTGGTTCGCCTGGAAGGACTGGCTCTCGAGCCACCGCTTCGCCGGCTGGTTCCGCAACTTCTGGGACCAGTTCCACGGTGCCGTGGTCGCCCTCACCCTGGGCATCGCCATCGTGCTCACCATCTACTCCCTCGCCGTCTACCTGTACCGCTACCGCCGGCTCATCACGGACCGCTGGTGAAGCTCGAGGTCGTCACCATCGGCAGCGAGCTGCTGCTGGGCTTCGCGCTCGACACCAACGCCCTGGACCTCGGTACCGCCCTCGCCGCCGCCGGGATCGAGGTCACGCGCCGCACCAGCGTCGCCGACCGGCCCGACGCCGTCGCCGATGCGGTGCGCGACGCGCTGGAGCGCACCGGCGCATGTCTCACCACGGGCGGCCTCGGGCCCACCCGCGACGACCTGACCAAGCAGGCCGTGGCCGGGCTGTTCGGGCGGGAGCTGGTGCTGTACGAGGACGTGCTGCGCCACATCGAGGAGCGCTTCCGCCGCTTCGGCCGCGCCATGACGCCCTCCAACCGCATCCAGGCGGAGCTGCCGCGCGGCTCCGTGGTGCTCCCCAACCCGCGCGGCACCGCCCCGGGTATCTGGCTCGAGGACGGCGACCGCCTGGTGATCATGCTGCCCGGCGTGCCGGTCGAGATGCGGGGACTGTTGGTCGAGGAGGTGCTGCCGCGCCTGGTGGCGCGCGCCCGGGGGAGCGCCGGCGAGGCCGAGCCCCGCGTCGTCCGTTCCCGGACGCTGCGCACCACCGGGATGGCTGAGTCGGCGGTAGGGGAGAAGATCGGCCCGCTCGAAGACGGGTTGGCGCCGCTCACGCTCGCCTATCTCCCCTCGATCGCGGGCGTGGACCTGCGGCTCACTGCCTGGGGCCTGCCGCCGGCCACGGCCGATCAACGGCTCGCGCAGGCGGTAGACCGGCTGCGCGCCGAGCTGGGCGACCGCTGCTACGGCGAGGACGCGGCCGACCTGGCCGGCGTGGTGCTCGACCTGCTGCGTCGCCGCGGGGCCCGGCTGGCGGTGGCCGAGTCGTGCACCGGCGGGATGCTGGGCGAGCGGATCACCGCGATTCCCGGCTCGTCGGACGTGTTCGTGGGAGGCGTGATCGCCTATGCCGACGAGGTGAAGGCTGAGTGGCTCGACGTGCCGCGCGCCACGCTCGAGGCGCACGGCGCCGTGTCGGAGCAGACCGTCCGGGCAATGGCCGAGGGCGCCGCGCGCCGCTTCGGCGTGGCGTGTGCGATGGCCGTCACCGGCATCGCGGGTCCGGGGGGCGGGACGCCCGACAAGCCCGTCGGCACGGTGTGGATCGCGGCGCATCAGGGTGGCGCGACGCGCGCGCTGCAACGGCAGTTCCTGGGCGAGCGCGATGAGATTCGCGCCCGCAGCGCGCAGGCGGCGCTCGACCTGTTGCGCCACGCGCTGCTCGAGACCTGATGCCCGAGCTGCGCGCCCCCGACGGGCGTTCCCTCGCCTACGACGTCTACGAGCCGCCCGCCGGTGCGAGTGCCGCGCGCGCCGCCATCCTCTGGGTGTGCGGCTGGTCCGACCACCGCACGCGCTGGCGCGTGCCCGCCGAGCGGCTGCGCGACGCGGGCTACGCCGTGTATGTCCTGGACCAGCGCGGCCAGGGGGATTCGGGCGGCATCCGCGGCCACCTGTCGCGCTTCAGTCAGCTGCTGGGCGACCTGCAAGCGTTCCGGCGCCTGGTGCGCCAGCGAGGACCGCTGCCGCACGTGCTGCTGGGTCACGCCTTCGGCGGGCTCGTCGTGATGCGCTACCTCGAGACCCAGCCGTCCGATCCGGTGGCGGGCGCCGTTCTGTCGGCGCCGTGGCTCGCCACGGCGTTGCCGGTGGCGTTCTGGAAGCACCTGGCCACCAAGGTCCTCGCCGACATCTGGCCCACGGCGCGCTTCCGCACCGGCCTCGACTCGGCGCAGCTCGCCCGCGATGCGGCGGTCGGAGCCGCCTACGACGCCGACGCGGCGGTGCACCGCATCATGACGCCGGGCGCGTGGCGCGAGATCCAGTGGGCCCAGCGCGTGGTGCCGGTGGACGCGCACCGCATCGAGTGCCCGCTGCTTTTCCTGTTAGGCGGCGCCGACCGCATCGTGAACGCGCACGCCACCCGCACCCTGACCGACGGCCTGCGGAACGGCAGGGACGAACGGATCGACGTGC
>DATGDE010000100.1:0-4357 GCA_035311125.1 Gemmatimonadales bacterium | reverse complement strand
GCCGGTGGGGTGGCCATCACCCAGACCGCCTCCGTGACGGTGACCAATCAGCCGCCGCCTGGAATCACCCACACACTGCTGACGTCGGGCCACGACCCGACCAACACCTCGACCTACACCACGGCAGCCATCGCGCCCGCCGCGAACGCGCTGGTGACGGTCGCCGTGCTGACCCACCAGTCATCCGCTGCAGCGCCGAGCCCCACGCTCACCGGCGGCGGGATGGCGGGTTGGACCGTCGTGGCGAGCGTCGCCTACAACGGCGCCACCCCGCTCGACCGCCTGACGATCTACCGGGCGATGAGCTCGTCCCCGGGCAGCGGGCCGATCACGATCACCTCGAGCGTGACCGTCTCCAACTGTCAGTGGATCGTCTCGCAGTGGAGCGGCGTGGACCAGAGCGGCACGAACGGGTCCGGCGCGATCGTGCAGACCGCGTCGGCGACCGGCTCGGCGGTCACGAGTCTGACGGCAGCGCTGGCGGCGTTCGCCAGCTCCAGCGACGTGGCGTACGGGGCATTTGGCGCGGCGAGCGCGACGGCCGTGATTTCGGCCGGCAGCGGCTTCACGACCATAGACCAGCAGCCCTCCGGCGAAGGCACCGTGGGCGATCTGTTCGCGGAACGGGCGCTGAATCTGCCCGCGGTTACCGCGAGCTGGTCCTCCAGGAACGCCGGGGCGCTGGGGGTGGA
Source organism: Gemmatimonadales bacterium (assembly GCA_035311125.1). Taxonomy (GTDB): domain Bacteria; phylum Gemmatimonadota; class Gemmatimonadetes; order Gemmatimonadales; family GWC2-71-9; genus DASTHG01. Next base: position 3,665 of record DATGDE010000100.1, on the reverse strand, counting down.
GATCAAAGCCGCGCCCTGATCCGGCTCGATCGGCGTCTCGCGCCTACTGAATCGCGATCACGTCAATCTCCACGCGGGCACCCTTGGGCAATCCCCCGGCCTGCACGGTGGATCGCGCCGGCCGGTGGCCGCCGAAGTGCCGGGCGTAGACCTCGTTCATGGCCGCGAAGTCCGCCATGTCGGCCAGGTACACGGTGGTCTTCACCACCTGTCCCAGGGACGATCCCGCCGCGGCGAGCACGGCGGCCAGGTTCTTGAGGACCTGCTCGGTCTGCTCGACGATCGTCGTCCCGACGAGCGTCCCCGATTGCGGATCGAGCGCTACCTGCCCCGCCGTGTACACGATGCCGTCGGCCACGATGGCCTGGCTGTAGGGACCGATGGCTTTCGGCGCGTGGTCGGTCGCCACGGTCTTGATGGTCTTCATCAGAACAGGCCCTCGATGGTGCCGTCGGGATGGAGCCGGATCCGCTCGGCGGCGGGGCTCTTGCTCAACCCGGGCATGGTCATGATGTCGCCCGCCAGCGCCACGACGAACCCGGCGCCGGCGGAAGGAAGGATGTCGCGGACCTGCAGGGTGTACCCCGACGGGGCGCCGAGCTTCGTCGGATCGTCGCTGAAGGAGTATTGCGTCTTCGCCATGCAGACCGGCGTCTCGCCCAGACCCAGCTTGGGGAGCAGCTCGAGCGCGCGCGACGCGGCCGGCGCGTACGCCACGGCCCCGGCCCCGTAGATCTCCTTCGCTATGGTCTCGATCTTCTCGGCGATGGGGCGACGCTCGTCATAAAGCGGTTTGAACGCCGCCTTCCCCTGCTCGAGCAGCGCCAGGACCGCCTGCGCGACCTCCGTGCCGCCGTCGCCGCCCTTCTCCCACACCTCGCAGCGGACCGCGTCGACGCCTTCCGCGGCGCACGCGGCGCGCACCGCTTCGATCTCCTCGTCGGTGTCGGTGATGAAGCGGTTCAGCGCGACCACACAGGGCACGCCGAACTTCTTCACGTTTCGCACGTGGCGCGTGAGATTCTCAACGCCGCGCTGCACCGCGGCGACGTCGGGCGTGCCGAGCTGATCCTTCTTCTTGCCGCCGTGCATCTTGAGCGCGCGCACGGTCCCCACGACCACCGCCGCTTCGGGCTCGAGGCCCGCCATGCGGCACTTGATGTCGAAGAACTTCTCGGCGCCGAGATCGGCGCCGAAGCCCGCCTCGGTGAGCACCACGTCCGCGAGCCGCAGGCCAAGCTGCGTCGCCATGACGGAGTTGCAACCGTGCGCGATGTTGCCGAACGGGCCGCAGTGCACCAGAGCGGGTCCGCCTTCGAGCGTTTGCACCAGGTTGGGCTTGAGGGCGTCCTTGAGCAGCAGCGTCATCGCCCCTTGTGCCTTGAGGTCCGCCGCGCGGACGGCGGTCTTGGCCTGGGTGAGTCCCACGACGATGCGGGCAAGCCGCGTCTCCAGGTCGGCCAGACTCGTCGCGAGGGCCATGATGGCCATCACCTCGGAGCCCGGGATGATCACGAACCGGTCCTCCCGGGTGGGCCCGCCGTTCAGCCCTCCGAGGCCGACGACGATCTGCCGCAGCGCGCGGTCGTTCATGTCGATGGTGCGCGGCCAGGTGATGCGACGCGTGTCCAGCCCCAGGGCGTTGCCGTGATGGAGATGGGCATCGAGCATGGCCGAGAGGAGGTTGTGCGCGCTCGCGATGGCGTGGAAGTCCCCTGTGAAATGGAGGTTGATGTCCTCCATGGGAACGACCTGCGCGTAGCCGCCCCCCGCGGCGCCCCCCTTCACCCCGAACACGGGGCCGAGCGACGGCTCGCGGATACAGAGGATGGCGCGCTTCCCCAGCTTGCGCAGCGCCTGCGCGACGCCGACGGTGACCGTGGACTTCCCCTCTCCCGCCGGCGTGGGGTTGATCCCCGTCACGAGCACCAGCCGTCCCGTGGGGCGGCGGCGCTCGATGGCCTGAAGCGAGACCTTCGCCTTGTAGCGGCCGTAGAACTCGACCTCGTCCTCGGCGAGGCCCAGCTCGGCCGCGACGTCGGCGATGGGCCGCAGCTTCGCGGCCTGAGCGATCTCGATGTCGGTCGGGACCTTCACGGCAGTCGTCACGCAGGCTCCTCCCTTTCGTCCAACGTGGTGGCGATGCGATCTCCGAACACGCGCCGCGCGTTCTCCGACGTGCGGCGGGCCAGCTCGTCGAGCGGCTCCCCGCGCCGCCGCGCCAGCTCCGCGGCGGTGTCGCACACGAACGCGGGCTCGTTGCGCCGTCCCCGATGCGGCACCGGCGCGAGGAACGGCGCGTCGGTCTCGACCAGCAGCCGGTCGGACGGGCACCCGGTCACGACCCGGGGGTGGCTCCAGTTCTTGAACGTGACCATGCCGCTGAACGAAAAATACGCCCCAATCTCCATCCCCGCCGCGAACAGGTCGTCACCGCCGCTGAACGAATGGAGCACCACGGCCGGCACGCGCGGGGCCCAGGCGCGCAGGAGGAACGCGATGTCCCGATCTGCGTCCCGCGCGTGGACCACGACCGGGCGGCCGAGGTCCGCGGCGAGGGCCAGGTGCGCCTCGAACGCCGCCCGCTGGGCCTCACGGGGAGAATGATCGTAGTGATAGTCGAGCCCGGTCTCGCCGACCGCGACCGTGGCCGCATCGGCCAGCAGCTGCCGCAACCGGAGCTCGACTTCCGGACTCCAGGTGCGGGCCTCGTGGGGGTGGACTCCCGCCGTGGCGGATAGCCCCGGCGTCGATCGGGCCAGCGCGACGGCGCGCTCGCTCCCTGCCAGCGATTCTCCGATGACGACGACGTGGCCCACCCCGGACCGGCGGGCGCGGGCCAGCACGTCCGCGCGATCGGCGTCGAACGCCCCATCCGCCAGGTGGCAGTGGGCGTCGACGAGCACGCTCAGACCGCGGCCTTGGAGCGCCCTCCGCCGCCCGGAGGGGGCGGCGATGCGGGAGGGGCCGCCGGCGCCGCCGGCGCGCTCGTCGCGGGCGCGCGCCCGGCGAACGCGCGGGCCCCGCGGACGTCCTGCCCCGGCCAGCGCTTCTCGATGAACAGCAGGAGCGGCGCGGCGATGTAGATGGAGGAGAACGTGCCCGTGAAGATCGCGAACGTCATGACCAGCGCGAACGGCCGGATCACCTCGCCGCCGAAGATCACGAGGGCGAGGGTGGCCGCCATCGTGGTCCCGTGCGTCAGGATCGAGCGCGGCAGCGTCTCGTTGATCGAGAGGTTGAGGATCTCGTACAGGTTCTGGCGCCGGAACTTGCGCAGATTTTCGCGCACCCGGTCGAAGATGATGATCGTGTCGTTGAGCGAGTACCCCACCATGGTGAGCACCGCGCCCACCACCACCAGGCTCACCTCGAGGTTGAGGTAGCGGATGAACGCGATCGTCGTGAGGATGTCGTGGAACGTGGCGAGCACCGCCGCCAGGCCGAAGCGCCACTCGAAGCGGATCGCGAGATAGATCAGGGTCACGACGAACGAAAACAGGATGGCGAGGAACGCCTTCCCCTGGAGCTCCCGGCCGACCTTGGGACCGACCGCTTCGTGGCGCTCGACCCGGTAGGTCCCCGCACCGAGCTTCGCATCCAGCACCCGCTGCACGGCCGCCGTCGTCGCTTCCGCGTCGCCGCCGGCGCTCGTCACATGCTCA
>DATGDE010000099.1:0-6447 GCA_035311125.1 Gemmatimonadales bacterium | reverse complement strand
GAGCGCGCCGGCCGGCTCGGACAGCGCCGCAGCCGCCTCTTTCTGCTCGCCGATGAACGGGATGTCCTCCGGCTGGATGTCCGCGCCCGGCTCGAGCAGCACGACCGCGTGCTCCACCACGTTCTGCAGCTCGCGAACGTTGCCGGGCCACGAGTGGGTCGCGAGGGCGCGCAGGGCGCCAGCGCTCCACGTGGGCAGCGGCTGGCCCGTATCGCGATGGCGCTTCCAGTAGTAGGACAGGAAATGGTTGGCCAGGAGCGGGATGTCCTCGGGCCGGGAGCGGAGCGGCGGCATGTGGATGGGCACGACCCGCAACCGGTAGTAGAGGTCCTCGCGCAGCGCGCCGGAGGCGACTGCTTCGTCCGGGTCGATGTTGGTGGCGGCGATGAACCGCACGTTCACCACGGCGTCGGTGGTTTCGCTGCCCACACGCCGCACCACGCCGTCCTGGATCACGCGCAGCAACTTGGCCTGGATCGGCTTCGGCATCTCGATGAGCTCGTCCAGGAACATGGTCCCGCCGTTGGCGGTCTCAAGCAGGCCGGGTTTGTCCCGCACGGCTCCCGTGAAGGCGCCCTTGACGTGGCCGAACATCTCCGACTCGAGCAGCGCCTCGGGCAGCGCGGCGCAGTTGATGGCGACGAGCGGACGGCTGGAGCGGCGGCTGTGGTGGTGAATGAACTGAGCGATCAATTCCTTGCCCGAGCCGCTCTCGCCGGTGATGAAGACCGAGGCATCGGTGGCGGCGACCTTGCGGGCCAGCGCGATGATCTTGCGGAAGGCCGGGGCGCTCCCCAGGACGTTGAACTTCTCCGATTCCGCTGCTTCGGGCTTTTCGAGCTGGGCCTGCTGCTGTGTGCGCGACTCGCGCGCGACGATGACGGCGTGGGCAGCGCGCCCGATCAGGATCTGGAGATGGGTGGCCGAGAACGGCTTGGGCAGGTAATCCCAGGCGCCGGTCCGCAGCGCCTCGAGACTCGAGTCCACGCTGGGGTTGCCGGTCATCACGATGACGATGGACTCGGGATGGGTGGCCAGCGCCGCCCGCAACAGCTCCATGCCCGGGACCTGGCTCATGTACAGGTCCACGAGGACGATGTCGAATCCCCGGCGCTTGAGCGTTTCGAGCGCCTTGTCGCCGCGCGAGCAGACCGTGACGTTGTAGCCTTCGGCCTCGAGATAGGAGGCGCAGCTCTCGCGCATCACGCGCTCGTCGTCCACGACGAGAATGCTCAGACTGGCGCGGGCTCGGACGTCCACCTGGACGAGTTTCGAAACGTCTCGGCTCAGAGCAGGATCGGTTGTGTTCACAGCCACGGTCCGGCGTTCCTCGTCGCGGGAGTTCGACAACGCGGCGCTGCACCGCCGCATGACCGGCGCCTCGCCAATGCAGGGATCGGGCCCGCAAGTATCGGGTGCTGCAAGTGGTTAAGACGCCAGCCCCTGTGGTTGCTGAGCCGCAACAAATCGTTGTGTGCGAGCATCATATTGTTGCCTAAATGCAACATAGTGGCGCATTCCGCAAGCCCCACCCGGAGGTCGTCCGCTGCCGCGGTCAAAAGTCACGGCACGGTCTGGACTTTGCAGGCTCCGCGATGGGCTATACCGTATAGCGGCTACGCTGCTATTCCCCTGGCCTGGGCTCCTCGAGCACCCGGCCTTTCAGTTTGAGGTTAGGAAACGATGCCGAACGATTTGCCGGTTCCGCCGCCGGTGCCGCAGCCCGTCAACCAATCGACGGCCCTGCAAGCCATCCAGGGCTATCCCGCGCCGGCGTTGTACGGCGGGGCGCAGCTCCCCGGCAGCGGACCGGATTGGCGCCGCATCCTGGCGGCGGTCATGCGGTTCAAGTGGCTCGTATTGGGCGTCGTGGTGCTCGGCACCGCCGCCGGCTTCGGCCTGAGCAGGTTTCTCTTCAAGCCCGGCTATGACGCGCGCGCCCGCATCTGGGTGGACATCCAGGATCGCACCTCGCGCACGCAGCAGCAATCGATCACGATCAGTCCCAACCTGTCGATTTCGACGGGGTGGAAGGACTTGCTCTATTCCGATGCGGTGATGGACTGGGTGGTGCGCCGGCGTCACCTCTATCTCGGGTGGGCAAGCGCCGCCGACTCCAGCTTGTTCACGGCGTTCGACATTCAGGATCGCTTCCTCCCGGGCATCTACACCCTCAAGGTGGACAGTGCCGGGCGGAAGTACACCCTCGTCGGCGAAGACGGCTCGACCGTCGAGAGCGGTGCGGTGGGGGATTCGATCGGACGGCGGCTGGGGTGGATGTGGGCGCCACCGGCGAGCGTGCTCTCGAAAGGGCGGGTGATCCCGTTCAGCGTGGCGTCGCCGCACGAGACGGCCCTGAACATCGCGCTGCAGCTGGCCGTGCGCGAGGACGAGAACGGCAACTTCATGACGTTGGATCTGAAGCAATCGAATGCGGAGGTTGCGGCCGGCACCCTCAACGCCATCATCGACCGCTTCGTCACGCAGGCGGGCGACATGAAGAGCCAGAAGCTCCGCGAGGTCGAGCAAATTCTGGGTCGGACCCTCAAGGAGGCGCAGGGCAAGCTGGCGCAGGCCGAAGCCGCGCTGCGCGCCTTCCGGGTCCGCTCGGCGACCCAGCTGGCGCTTACGAACCCCAACAACCAGCAGGCCGACACCCGGGATCCGTCCGCCAACGCGTTCTTCACCAACCGCATGCTGCTGGATCAGGTGCAGCAGGACCGGCAGGTGATCGAGCGCGTGCTCGCGGCAGGGACCGATTCAGCGGTGCACCAGGACGAGCTGGAGAACGTCCCTTCGGTGCAACGCTCGACCCAGTTGACCGCCGCGCTGCGGGAGCTGACCTCCAAGCAGGCGGACCTGCGGACGCTGCGCTACCGCTACACGGATGAGCAGCCGTCGGTGCGCGCGCTGGCGCGCGATATCGATGAGCTCCAGAAGCGCACGATTCCGACCATGGCGCAGGCGCTCCTGGCGGAGCTCCAGGTGCGCGAGAACGATCTGCGCCACCTGGTGGCGCAGGGCAGCTCGAGCGTGTCGCAGATTTCCTCGCTCGCGATCGACGACGCGGTGCTGCAACGCAACGTCACGACCGCGGAACAGACCCTCGCGGCGATCCAGCAGAACTATGACCAGGTGCGACTGGCGGAGATGAGCGATCTGCCGGATCTGAAGATCCTCGATCGCGCGGTGGTCCCGATGCGCCCGGTGGGCAGTCTGGCGCCGGTGCTCATCGTGCTTGCGTTCCTGGGGAGCCTCGGCGCGGGCGTCGTGGGGGCCGTACTGCTCGACAAGACCGACACGCGGTTCCGCTATCCCGAGCAGGTCACCACCGACATGGGGCTCAATATTCTCGGCGTGGTGCCGCGCGTCTCCCGCGAGAACGGCAACGGACGCAACGCCCCGCAGGTGATCGAAGCGCTGCGCTCCATCCGGCTCGGGGTGCAGAACGCCTACGGCGCCGGGCCGATGGTGTTGACGATCACGAGTCCAGGCTCCTCCGACGGGAAGTCGTTCATCACGTCGAATCTCGGACTGGCCTTCGCCGACGCCGGGCTGCGCACCATCGTGATCGACGGCGATATCCGCCGCGGCCTGCTGCATCGCGTGCTGAACGCGAAGCGCAAGCCGGGACTCATCGATCACCTCAGCGGCAACGCGGGGCGCGAGGACATCATCCAGAAGACTGACTTCCCGCAGCTCAGCTTCATCGGGTGCGGGCAGCGCACCCCCAACGGCCCCGAGCTCCTGAGCTCGCCTGCGATGGGCCAACTGTTGACAGCGTTGCGCTCGCGCTTCGACGTGATCCTGGTGGACTCGGCCCCCATGGCCGCGGGCGTGGATCCGTACGTGCTCGGCACGCTCACGGGCAATCTGTTGCTGGTGATGCGGACCGGCGTCACCGACCGGGAGCTGGCGCAGGCGAAGATCGATCTGCTCGACCGCCTGCCAGTGCGCGTGCTGGGAGCCGTGCTCAACGACGTCGAAGCCGGCGGCGCGTACCGCTACTACGCGTACTACCTGGCGGGATATGAAGTCTCGGAGGAAGATGCCGACAGGAAGCTAGTCCGTCCCGGCTGAGCGCTGGCCCCAAACTTGATGTGATTTGTCTCGAACGGCTCGGGGGGACGTGAGGCGATGTGCGGCATCGTAGGCTATTGCGGCGCGCGTGAAGCGGCGCCGATTCTCATCGAAGGGCTGCATCGCCTGGAATACCGCGGGTACGACTCGGCGGGCGTGGCGGTGCAGAACGGCGCGGGCGTGGTGCTGCGCAAGCTCGCCGGGCGAGTGGTGCGGCTGCATCAACTGCTCGACGCCGAGCCGGTGCGCGGCCAGAGCGGCATCGCCCACACCCGCTGGGCCACCCACGGGGCTCCCACCCGCACCAACGCGCATCCCCACACCGATTGCAGCGGCAGCATCGCACTCGTTCATAACGGGATCATCGAGAACGCCGACGCGCTGCGTACCAAGCTGCAGGAGACCGGCCACGAGTTCGGCACCGAGACCGACACCGAAACGCTGGCGCACCTGATCGAGGAAGCGCCCGGCGCCACGCTCGAGGACCGCGTCATCGCGGCGCTGGCGCACGTCGAAGGCACCTACGGCATGGCCGTCATCTCCGCGGCCGAGCCGGGCAAGATCGTGGTGGCGCGGAAGGGGTCCCCGGTGCTCCTGGGGATCGGCGACAAGGAATACTTCGTCGCGTCCGACGCCTCGGCGATTCTCGAGCACACGCGCACGGTCGTCTACCTCGACGACGGCGACATCGCGGTCGTGACGCCCGAGGGCTACCGCGTGCTGGACCGCGAGCAGCGGGACCAGGAGCGGCAGGTGAGCGACATCGAGTGGGACCTCGCCGCCATCGAGCTGGGCGGCTTCCCCCACTTCATGTTGAAGGAGATCTACGAGCAGCCCGAAACGGTGACCGCGACCTTGCGCGGCCGCCTGCTGTTCGACGAGGGCAGCGCCCGCCTGAACGGCCTCAACCTGACGCCGGAAGACTGCACGGCGATCCAGCGCATTCTGATCGTCGCCTGCGGCACGTCGTGGCATTCGGGGCTGGTGGGCCGGTATGCGCTGGAGGAGCTGGCCCGCATCCCGGTGGACGTGGAGTACGCGTCGGAGTACCGCTACCGCCCGCGGCTGCATCAGCCGGGAACCCTGGCGATCGCGATTTCCCAGTCGGGGGAGACGGCCGACACGCTCGAGGCGATGCGCGCGGCGCGGGCGGCGGGATGCCGCGTGGTGGGCATCGTGAACGTGGTGGGCAGCACGATCGCGCGCGAGTCGGACGGCGGCATCTACCTGCACGCCGGTCCCGAAATCGGCGTTGCCTCGACGAAGGCCTTCACGTCGCAGATCACGGCGCTGCTGCTGCTCGGGCTCTACCTCGGCCGGCAGCGGGGCGCCTTGTCGGAGGAGCAGGGACGCAACTTCGCGATCGAGTTGTCCAATCTGCCGGAGCTGGTGACGCGCACGCTCGAGATGTCGGCGGGGGTGGCGGAGCTGGCCAAGAAGTTCGCGGACACGCACAATGCGCTGTATCTGGGGCGCGGAGTGAATTTCCCGGTGGCGCTCGAAGGGGCGCTCAAGCTCAAGGAGATCAGCTATATCCACGCGGAAGGGTATCCCGCGGCGGAGATGAAGCACGGGCCGATCGCCCTGATCGACGAGAACATGCCGGTCGTGTTCGTCGCCCCGCATGATCAGGTGTACCAGAAGGTCCTGGCCAACATGCAGGAAGTGAAGGCGCGCGGCGGCCGCATCCTGGCGCTCACGAGCGAGGGGAACGGCGATCTCGGCCGGCTGGTGGACCAGGAGCTGCACGTGCCGCCGGTGGCGCCGCTGCTCTCGCCCGTCGTCACGGCGATCCCGCTGCAGCTGCTCGCCTATCACATTGCGGTGCTCCGCGGCTGCGACGTGGACCGGCCCCGCAACCTGGCAAAGAGCGTTACGGTCGAGTAGTTTTCCCACCCCATGACCCGGATTCGTGCAGCCGTTCTCGGGGCGACTCTGCTGTTCGTTGCGGGCGGCGCGCCGCTCGCAGCCCAGGTCGCCGCCGCCGACAGCGCGGTGTACAAGCTCGCCGTCTCACGCGACACCCTGCAGGCGCTGCTCACGGCGCTCGACTCCACGGCGGTCTCGCCGGATTCGAGTGCGGCGGTCAAGGCGCGTGCCAAGACCCTGGCGGCGCAGATCCGCACCCGGCTGGATCGCGGCGACTTCAACGCCGGTGATCGCGTCCGGCTGCAGGTGGACAGCGAGCCGCAGCTCAACGACACGTTCCCGGTGGGGCCCAATCAGGAGCTGGTGCTGCCGGTGGTGGGCGTGATCTCGCTGCACGGGGTGCTGCGTGTGGAGCTGCAATCCGCCATGACGCGGGAGCTGTCGCGCATGCTGCGCGATCCGATCGTGCGGGCCAGCGCGCTGATCCGCGTGTCGGTG
>DATGDE010000098.1:0-20058 GCA_035311125.1 Gemmatimonadales bacterium | reverse complement strand
CTGCGAGGCCACCACGGACGAATCGAGCGGCGTTGAAGTGCACAAGGCTTCCCGTCCACACCCGGGGCTCGCTCCGGCGCTGAACCTGCTGCTGTTCGGCATGGCGCTCCTGGTGCTGGACCGCGTGCTGCACGAGTACGCTTATCGCGACATCGTCGCCGCGCTGCATGCCACTCCGATTTCCCGCGTCCTGCTCGCCGCTCTCATGAGCGCGCTCGGATATCTGGCGCTGGTCGGCTACGACGTCGTCGCCTTTCGATTCGTCGGGCTGGTGGTTCCGCTCCGCCGGATGTTGGTGTCGTCGTTCGTGAGTGCCGTCGTCGGCACCACGGCGCCGGCTGCCGCAGTGGCCGCCGGCGGGATCCGCTACCGCCTGTATCGGACGCAGGGACTGACGGCGTCGGGGGCGGTGGCTGTGGCCGGGCTCAACATCATCACCTACGCGCTGGGTTTCGCCACGCTCGGCGGCCTCGGACTGCTGCTCGGCCCCACGGCTGCGGCGTCCGCCGGCTTCAGCCTCCCCGGTCGCCTTCTCGCCGTCGCGCTGCTCGTGGCGGTCGCCGCGTACCTGCTGCTCGCCCGGTTCCGCCGCGGGCCGCTGCGCGTCGCGGGCCGGACCCTGGCGCTGCCGGGTCTCCCGATCGCGCTGGCGCAACTCGGGGTCTCGCTCGCCGACTGGATGTGCGCGTCGGCGGCATTGTATTTCGTGCTGGTCGGCCTCTCACCGATCCCCTTCTTCCCTTTTCTCACCGCGTTCGTCGTCGCCCAGTTCGCCGCGCTGTTCCTCCCCATCCCGGCGGGCGTCGGCGTCTTCGAGGCGGTCCTCCTGCTGTTGCGGCCCGCCGGGGTGCCCGTCCCGCACATCCTGGCCGCGTTGCTGCTGTACCGGGTCGTCTACTACCTGCTACCGCTGCTGGCGGCAGGTGGGTTACTCGCCGGGCGGGCGCTGGCCCGGATCCGGGCATCGGCGCAACCGATCCAGGAGCTCCTGCGCGGAGCCTCCTCGCTGGCGCCACGAGCCCTCGCCCTGACGACGTTCCTGGCAGGCGCCCTGCTCCTCGTCACCGGCGCCATACCGGCCGACGACCGCCGCCTCGCATGGCTCGGCGAGCTGTTCCCACTCACGGTGATCGAGGCGTCGCACTTTCTCAGCAGCCTCGTCGGCGCCGTGCTGGTCCTGTCCGCATGGGGCCTGGAGCGCCGCTCCCACCTCGCATACTCACTCGTCCGCATCCTGTTCGGCGTCGGTATTCTCCTGGCCCTGCTGCGCTCGTTCGATCTGCGCCTGGCGTCATTTCTCGCGATCACGCTCCTCATCCTGGTCCTGGCGGGACGGGAGTTCCCGCGCCCGGGGTCGTTGGCGCGCGAGCCGATGGGGCCGCGATGGGTGTTCGCGGCCGGCGCGATCTTCCTGGTCGAGGCGTGGATCGGGGTGCTGCTGTATCGCCACGTCCAGTTCTCTGGCGATGTCTGGTGGCGCTTCGCCCTGTCCGGTCAGGGTCCGCGGGCGCTGCGCGCCGCGGTCGGGGCATCCATCGTCATGTTGCTGTTCTCCGTCGAACGCCTGTTCTCCGGAAGCGCCCCCCGGCTGCGTGAGCGCGCCCACTGACGCGGGCAGGACCCCTGCCCTAGACGAGCGCGCCGGCGTGCGCCGCCATCTGCTCCAGCCGCGCGATCCGCTCACGGATCGGCGGGTGCGTTGAGAACAGCCGGCCAAGTAGCGGCTCTTCTCCTCCCAGCGGATTCACCTGCGCCAGCGGGGCAACGGCAGGAGAGACGTCCATGGGAGCCGCGCGGGCTCCCGCCTCCAACTTCGCCAGCGCGCCCGCCAGCCCCAGCGGGTTGCCGGTGAGCACCGCTCCGGACGCGTCGGCTTTGAACTCACGCTGGCGGCTGATGGCGAATTGCAGCAGCATCGCCGCCAGCGGTGCGAACACCAGCATGACCAGCGCTGCAACGGGGTTCGCGCGCTGGCCGCGCTGACGCCCGCCGCCGAACAGGAACCCGAATCGAGCGACGTTGACGATCGCGGCCGCCATCGTCGCCGAGATCGTCTGCAGCAGCATATCGTGGTTCTTGATGTGCCCGATCTCGTGACCCAGCACGCCGGCGAGTTCGTCGCCATCGACCGTGGCCAGCAACCCCTCGGTCACGCACAGCACGGCATGGGAGGCGTTGCGCCCCGTCGCAAACGCGTTGGGTTGCCGTTGCGCGGCGATCGCGAGGCGCGGCATGGGCAGCCCGGCGCGCTGCCGCAGCTGGTCCACGAGCGCGTACAGCTCGGGGGCGTCCGCCGCCGTCACCTCCCGCGCGCCGTACATCCGCAGCACCAGCGTGCCGGACGTGAAATACATGCCGACGTTCATCACGGCGGCGAGAATCAGGGCCAGGATCATGCCCTGCTCGCCACCCAGTGCCGATCCAATCGCCCCGAACAGGGCGGCAAGGCCGGCGAGTAACACGAATACCTTGGTGTTGTTCATGGCACCGTCACCAGACCGGCCGCGGTCAGGCCGGCGGTCTCGAGGAACGGTTCCAGGACCGACGCGAGATTGGGCTTCCCGAGCTCTTCCAGCTCGTAGCGCACCCGCACGCTCGGCTTGTCGAGGCGCACCAGCTGGGCCAGATCGACGGGGGTGCCGATGACCACCATGTCGGCCGGGGTCGCGCGGATCGTCTCCGCGAGCTCGCGCACCTGCTCTTCCCCGTAGCCCATGGCCGGCAGGACCGGTCCGGTCCCCGGATAAGCGGCATAGGTCTCGCGGATCGAACCCACGGCATAGGGACGAGGGTCCACGATCTGCGCCGCGTCGTAACGCCGGGCCGCCACCCAGCCGGCGCCGTAGGGCATGCCCCCGTGGGTCACGGTCGGGCCGTCTTCGACCACCAGCACACGCTTGCCGCGCAGCTGCGCGCCGTCTTCGACGGAGATCGGGCTCGCCGCCTCGATCACCGTCGCGCTGCGGTTCAGCTCCCGCACCACGCGACGCACGGTCGCGATCTCGTCGGGGGTCGCGGTGTCCACCTTGTTGACCACGATCACGTCCGCCATGCGGACGACCGCTTCACCCGGGTGGTAGTGCGCCGCGTGGTCCGCGCGGTGCGGATCGACGACCGTGATCAGCAGGTCCGGAACGAAGAAGGGCATATCGTTGTTGCCGCCGTCCCACACCAGCACGTCCGCCTCGTGCTCGGCCTCGCGCAGGACCCGCTCGTAGTCGACCCCGGCGTACACCACCCGCCCCGCCCGGAGCAACGGCTCGTACTCCTCACGCTCTTCGATCGTGACGCGATGGTAGTCCAGGTCGGCGGGCCGCGCGAACCGCTGGACCGCCTCCCGGGCGAGGTCCCCATAGGGCATGGGGTGGCGCACCACCACGGGGCGAAGGCCCCGCTGCACGAGCAGTGCGGCCACACGGCGCGTCGTCTGGCTCTTGCCGGCACCGGTGCGCGCCGCGCAGACGGCGATGACCGGCACCCGCGCCTTGAGCATGGTGTGGCGCGGCCCGAGCAGCAGGAAGTCCGCGCCGGCGGCGAGCGCCCGCGAGGCGATGTGCATCACGTGCTCGTGCGATACGTCGGAGTAGCTGAAGACCGCCACGTCCGCGCGCAGATCGGTGATCAGGCGATCGAGCTCGCTCTCGGGCTGGATCGGGATGCCGAAGGGGTACTCCGGCCCCGCGAGGGCGGCCGGGTAGCGCCGGTCGGCGATGTTCGGGATCTGGGCGGCGGTGAAAGCGACGACGTGATAGGCGGGATTGCCGCGGAAGAACACGTTGAAGTTGTGGAAGTCGCGACCCGCGGCGCCGAGAATGATGGCGTTCTGGCTCATGCGCCCGAGCCTAGGATGCCGAGGATGAAGCCACCCTGAGGCGAGCCTGAGAGACTCTGACCCCGGGACAGCCCTCACACTCGTTTCAGGCCTCGATCATCCCGCGTGGCGATGTTACGGCATAGGCGCAACAGGAGGAGACCATGCCTGCAACGAACACCAGCGGAGCGCAGCTCCTGCGGAAGCTCGAGGGTCTCGAGCGTCGCCTCGGAACTCTGGCGGATCGGGTGAAGAGCCTGGAGCGGCACACCGCCGAGCTGGACGACCTGAAACGAGAGATCGGCAACCTGAAGATCGAGGTGGAGGAGTTCCGTGAGGCGGACTGACGGGGCTGTGGACGCATCGAACCCCGGTGAATCGGGAGGCAGGACCATGACCACGAGGAAGAAGATCACGACGGCGGTGAAGCGGGCCGCTGCGGGGGCCCGGGCGGCGGGGCACGAAGCCGCGCACCGGATGGTGGTGGCGGCGGATGCCAGGCTGGTCGAAGCCGGAGAGGCCGCGAAGCACCGTCAGCGTGGACGGGCCGTCAAGAGCGCGCTGAAGACCGCGACGCGGGCGGCCGCCATTGCCGCCGCGACGGCGACGACGATCATGGCGGCTCGGGCGGCGGCGCGGGCCCGGCGGCGGCGCGCAGCGACGACGGCCCCCTAGGGGTAGGTCCACTCTGCGCGCGGGCGGTCGCATGACGGCGACGGTCACCGCGGTCGGGCTCGACGACAAACTCGCCTTCCTCAAGCGCCGGGAGAGCTACCCCGAATCTCCGGGCGCCGTGGAGGCGTGGGAGACGCACCTCGCGTGGCTGTTCCTCACCGATCGCTGCGCCTACAAGCTCAAGAAGCCGGTCCGCTACCCGTTTCTCGACTTCCGCACGCTTGCCGCGCGCCGCCGCGACGCGGAGGAAGAGGTGCGTCTCAACCGGCGCCTCGCCCCGGGGGTGTATCTCGGCGTCGTGGCGCTGACCGTCGATGAGGCAGGCCGCCTCACCCTCGAAGGCGACGGCGCACCGGTCGAGTGGCTCGTCAAGATGCGCCGCCTGCCCCGGGAGAGCATGCTCGACTTCGCCATCGCATCCCGAACGGTGGATGAGAGTGCACTCGATGGCGTCGTCGGGCTGCTCGCGGCCTTCTACGGCACGGCGAAGAGCGTCGTCCTCGCGCCTGGCGCCTATCGCCGCCGGTTCGAGCACGACATCGAGGCCAACGCGCGAGCGACGGCCGAGCCGCGCTACGGCCTGCCGTCCGCGGCGATCACGGCGACCGCCGCCGCACTGCGCCGGTTCCTCCAGCGGCGGGGGGATCTGCTCGAAGCCCGTGCCGCCGCGGGACGGGTCGTCGAGGGACACGGCGACCTCCGACCCGAGCACGTCTGCCTGATGACCCCTCCGGTGATCATCGACTGCGTCGAGTTCAACCGTGAATTCCGGCTGCTCGACCCGATCGACGAGCTCGCCTACCTCGGCATGGAATGCGAGCGGCTGGGAGCGGAGACGCTCGGCGCGAAGCTGCTCGCCCGCTACGGCATGCTCACCGGAGACCAGCCGCCGGCGGCGGTCGTAGATTTCTACAAGAGCTTCCGCGCGCTGTTACGCGCGAAGCTCGCCGCGTGGCACCTGGACGACCGGACCGTGCCCTACCCGTCGCAGTGGTTCAACCGGGCGCGCGCCTACCTCGCGCTGGCCGAGCGCTACGCGCGGCAGCCGTAGACCAGGGGCTCAGGACCCCAGCAGATCGACGAGTGAGCCGTTCTCGTGAATGCGCCGCGCGGCTTCCGCGAACAGCGGCGCCACGGGGAGCATCGTGAGCTTTCGCCGCGCGGCGGGATCCGTCAGCCGGAAGGGCGGCACGCTGTCCGTCACCACGATCTCGTCCAGCGTGGGCTCGGCGAGCCGCGCGTTCGCGTCACCGGTGAAGAGCCCGTGCGTTGCCGCCGCGATCACCCGTGACGCGCCCCGGGCCCGGCAGGCCGTCGCGGTGCGGGCCAGCGTCGTTCCCGTGCTGATCAGGTCGTCCACGAGGATCGCGACCCGCCCGGCGACGTCCCCGACCAGCGCTGCGCCGCTCACGACTCCCTCGCTGCGCGTCTTTTCCATGATGGCGAGCGGCACCTCACGTCCCAACGCGCGGACCAGTGACTCGCGGAAGGCGTCCGCCCGCTTCACGCCGCCGACGTCGGGCGAGACAACCGCGACCGCGGCGTCCCCGACGCGCGGCGCGAGTGCGGCCACGAACAGGGGCCGAGCCTCGAGATGTTCCGTGCCGCAGCGAAACGCGTTCTGGTACGCGGCGAGATTGTGCACGTCGAGCGTCACGACGCGATCCGTTCCCACCGCCTCGAACAGCGTCGCGACGTAGCGGGTCGTGACGGGGTCCCGGGGCTTGGATTTCCGGTCCTTGCGCGAATAACAGAGATAGGGCACGAGCGCCGTCACACGGACCGCGGCGGCGTCCTTGAGCGCTCCGATGAAGAACAGCAAACGGCACAGCTTGTCGTTGCCGCTCTCGCCGGCCTCGCCGTAGAGCGAGTGCACGACGAACACGTCGCGGCCGCGCACGCTCGCCAGCGGCCGGCACTTGTGCTCGCCGTCCTCGAACTCACGCTCTTCGTGCGGGGCGAGAGACACACCCAGGGCGCGCGAGATCGCGGCGCCGAAGTCGCCGCTGGCACCCAGGGCGAAGAGGATCACATCGCCCGCGTCGCCACGGGCCGGCCGAGCGCGAGCCCTGCATCGAGCGCACGCTCGTTCAGCTCGAGCAGCGCGGGCTTGACGCGCTGCCGCAGCGCCCGGTGCAGGCTCGCCTCGGTCACGACCTCCGACAGTGCGACGAGCGCCCCGAGCGCCACCACGTTCGCCGCGACCGCGCCGTTCGGCCCGAGCGCACGGGCCGTCGCGATGAGGGGAAGCGTGATCGTGCCGGCCTCGAGCGGCGCGCCGGCGACCGCGCTTTCCTCCAGCAGCCGCAGGCCGCCGGGAGCGAGGGGACGGGCATACTTGCGGCACGCTTCTTCGGAAAGGCACACGATGAGATCGGGCACGCGCACCTCGGGGAACACGATGGGCCGGTGCGACAGCACCACCTCGGTCTTGGCCGCGCCGAGGCGCGCTTCGGGGCCGTAGCTCTGCGTCGCCACGACGTGCAACCCATCGTGCATCCCCGCTTCGGCAATGAGCACGCCGGCCAGGATCACGCCCTGGCCGCCCGCGCCCGCGAACCTGACCTGGATCGGATCGGTGAGGGAGCGCGTCATGGCACGGCCTCCGCCTTCCCCGCTTTCTGCCGGGCGCACAACGCCGCATACTGCGCGGTGTACTCCGGCCGCACCTCGCGCCGGAACACCCCGAGCGGCATCCGGCCCGCGAGGCTCTCCTTGGTGATCTCTTCCTGGGGCAGGGTCATGTCGCGCTCGTAGTCCAGCATGGCTACCGCGTCGCCCAGCTGGTTCATGCGACCGAAGTAGGTCGGGCACTGGGTGAGCACCTCTACCACGGAGAAGCCGGGATGCCGGATGGCGTCCGCGATGAGGGCCGGCAGCTCCTCGAAGTCGAAGGTCGTGGTCCGCGCCACGAAGCTCGCACCCGCCGCGAGGGCGAGCTGCACGATGTCGAAGGGAGGCTCGAGGCTGCCCAGCGGCGTGGTGACCGACTTGGCGCCGAGCGGCGTCGTCGGAGCCTGCTGGCCGCCGGTCATCCCGTAGATGCCATTGTTGTAGACGATCGCCGTGAGATCGATGTTGCGCCGGCAGGCGTGGATGAAGTGGTTGCCCCCAATCGCCGCGGTGTCGCCGTCGCCCATGGTCGTGATCACGGTCAGGTCGGGCCGCGTGAGCTTGATCCCGGTGGCAAAGGCGAGCGCCCGGCCGTGCGTCGTGTGCATGGCGTTCGCGTTGAAGTAGAACGGCGTACGCCCCGAGCAGCCGATCCCGCCCACCAGGACCAGGCGGTCCAGCGGCACGGCCACACGCTCGAGCGCCGTCGCCAGCCCATGCGCGACCTGGCCGTGACCGCACCCCGGACACCAGACGTGCGGCATCGCCTCGACCCGCAGATAGCGCCGCACATCCCCGCCGACCCTAGGCATGGACCGCCTCCATCGCGGCCCGCGCCGCCCGCCCGATTTCCTCGGGCGTGAAGAGATGGCCGTCGGCCCGTCCCAGATGGTGCACCGGCGTCGCGCCGTTCACGGCCGCGCGCACCGGCATGACGAGCTGCCCCAGGTTCAGCTCCGGCACCACCAGGCCCTCGACGCGCCCCGCCAGCTCGGCGACGAGCCGCTCGGGGAACGGCCACAGCGTCTGCAGCTCGAGCAGGCCGGCGCGCACGCCTTCAGCGCGCAGCTGATCCACCGCTCCCGCCGCGGACCGGGCGGTGATGCCGTAGGCGAGAATCGCGACCTCGGCGTCGTCCAGCGCGCGGGTGTGGTAGCGCAGGATCTCGGCCTCGCCCGCCGAGAGGCGATCGATCGAGCGCCGCAGCATGCGCTCGAGGTTCGGGCCGTCCGAGGCCCGTGGCCGTCCCGAGTCCGCGTGGGCGAGCCCGGTGACCACGAGCTCCGCGCCCTCGCCCAGTCCGATGAATTCCGTGCCCGCGAACGGCCGGAAGCCTTCGAGCGAAGCGGGCCTGCGGCGATCCACCACCGTGACCTCCGGCAGCTCGACGTTCTCCCGCATGTGCGACAGCGAGGCGTCGAGCAGCAGGATCACCGGGATGCGGTAGGTCTCGCTCAGGTTGAACGCCGCCACCGTGACCTCGTACACGTCCGGCACGGACGCTGCGGTGAGCACGATCGCGGCGCGGTCGCCGTGCGTGCCCCAGCGCGCCTGCATCACGTCCCCCTGCGACGGCAGGGTCGGCAGCCCGGTGCTCGGACCCGCCCGCTGCGCGTCCACGATCACGCACGGCGTTTCCGTCATCGCGGCGTAGCCGATGTGCTCCTGCATCAGCGAGAAGCCGGGACCCGACGTCGCGGTCATCGCCTTCGCGCCGGCCCACGAGGCGCCGATGACGGCGGCCAGCGCCGCGATCTCGTCTTCCATCTGGATGAAGACGCCCCCCCGCGGCGGGAGCAGGCGCGCCATCCATTCCATGATCTCGGTCGCTGGTGTGATCGGGTATCCGGCATAGAAGCGGCACCCCGCACGGACCGCGGCCAGCGCGCACGCCTCGTTTCCCTGGACCAGCTTCATGCGACCGCCTCCAGGTCTTCCACCCGGGCGGCGGGCCGCTCCAGGATGAAGACGAAGTCCGGACAGCGAACCGCGCAGACGCCGCAGAAGATGCAGCGGTTGATGTCGGTGACGACGATGCGCTGCGCCGCATCCAGCGCCAGGATGCCGCTCGGACACGCGGCCACGCACACGTTGCACCCCTTGCACCAGGCCCGGTTCACCAGCAACGCGGCGTCCCCCTGGGCGTGGCGCTCGAACCCTGCGGTCATCTTTCCCTGCCCTTCGCTGCGAGAAACCGGTCGATGCCGTGCGCCGCGACCTTGCCGTGCCGCACGGCCTCGACGACCGTCGCCCCGCCGTTCACGGCGTCGCCGCCGGCGAAGAACTTGGCGACGCTGGTCTGCCCCGTCGCCGGGTCGATCGCGACGAGTCCGCCGTCCGTCTTCAACCCCTCGACCCATGACAGGAAGTCGGTGCGGCGCTTCTGGCCGAGTGCCTTGACGAGCGTGTCCGCCGGGATCGTGAACTCGCTCCCCGGCTCCGGCTCCGGTCGCGGCCGGCCGGACCGATCCGGCGCGCCCAGCCGCATGCGCCGGCACTCGACGCTCTCGAGGCGCTCGCTGCCCAGCAGCCGGACGGGCTCGGCGAGGAAGGTGATGGCGACGCCTTCCTCCCGCGCCTCCTCGATCTCGTGCGGATACGCCGGCATCTCGGCTTCCGAGCGCCGGTACACCATCGTCACCTCGCGCGCCCCCATGCGAACCGCCTCACGCGCGACGTCGATCGCGGTGTTGCCGCCGCCCACGACCACGACCCGCTCACCGACCGCCGGCGGCCGGTCGAGCTTGATCGCCTCGATGAACGGCAGCGAATCCCACACCCCGGGCAGGTCGTCGCCGGGATACCGGACCGCGGCGTCCTCCCCCAGTCCCACTCCCAGGAACACGGCGTCGGAGGAGCGTGCGAGCTCGAGCAGTCGCTCCGCGCTGTCCACCACGTGGCCTAATTGAAACCGGACGCCGCCGCGCTCGAGGCGGGCCGCCTCGGCCGGCAGCGGGTCGCGCACCAGCCGGTAGGGCGCGATGGCGTAGCGCACCAGCCCTCCGACTTCGAGACGGGAATCCACCACGGTGACGGCATGCCCCAGGCGCGACAGCTCGGCGGCGCAGGCGAGCCCCGCGGGACCGGCACCGATCACCGTCACCCGTTTGCCGGTGGCCGCGCCCTGGAGCGGCCGTTCGATCGTCCAGTCGAGCGCCCGATCGGTAGCCCAGCGCTGCAGGCGGGTGATCGGAACGGCCCGGCGCGCTCGCGTGTCGAGCACGCACGCGCCTTCACACAACTCTTCTCCGGGACACACTCGGGCGCAGGTTCCGCCCAGCGGATTCGCTGCGAAGATCAGCTCGGCGGCGGCCTCCACGTCCCGGCGCGCCAGCGCACCGATGAATCCAGGGACGTCGACGCCGGCCGGGCACGCGACCACGCAAGGAGCCAGCGCGGTCGGTCCGCCGCACTGGAGACAGCGGTCCGCCTCGCGGACCGCAAGCCATTCCTCCAGCGGTGGATGGAGCTCCTGGTAGAGCCCCGGCGTTTCGGTGGCGACGGTTGTGACAGACGCTTCCAGCACACGGACCCCCTGTGAGGGGCCGCGTGGCCCCTAGTATGAAGAGTCCACATGTGCCCTGAGCGAATGGTGAAGCCAAGATGAAGGAGTCTTATTCACGCTCCACGTGTGGGATTTTGACCTCCATCCGGCTCGATTTCGAGAGCGTCGTGTCGGCCCCGATCTCGGGCGCGTAGACCTGTCGCAGCTGCGCCAGGTAACGGTCCTGCAGGCCCGCCAGGGTGTGGTGCTCCTCGACCACCGCGGCGCGGAACGTGGGCTGGGTGAGGAAGTCGTACAGCACCGCGGCCTCGATCTTCGCGTCGAGCAGGAATCCGTGGTGCCCGATATCGGTGAACGCGTCGTCCCGCATGCCGTAGGTGTGATTGGGATTCGACGAGCTGCGGACCGTGATGCCGACGCCCGGAATCTCGCGGCTCACGAAGCCCGTCTCCTCGTAGCCGGCGGGCCGGCCCTTCTCTTCCTCCAGGCCGGGAGCGCCGAGCTTGTTGGCATAGGCCCAGAACAGCTCCTCCAGCATCGCCGTCGTGACTCCGTCGCGATACTCGCCGTACCGCGTCACCGCGACCTCGGTCTCCGTCATCTGGGCCGCGCCCCGGGCGGCGTCGTCCATCATGCGGGAGATGTGCTCGAGATAGACCTCGTCGGGGAACCGGATGAAGTAGTCCACCACGGCGCGGTCCGGCACCACGTTGGGCGCGACCCCGCCCTCGGGAATCACTCCCTGAATGCGGGCGTCGGCGCGCCAGGTGGAGCGCAGGTGATCCACCGCGGAATAGAACTGCACCGCCGCTTCCAGCGCATTGCGGCCGTTCCACGAGGCGAGCTGGTGCGCCGGGCGACCGGTGAACGTGTACTTGACCGCGTCGATGTTGAGGCAGCACACGCCAAAGCCGGGACGGTCGCGGCGCGTCTCCTGGGTGGAATGGCTGCGCACCAGGATGTCGGCCCCCTTGAAGACGCCCGCCTTCCACAGGATGTACTTCGCCGGGGGATCGACCTCCTCGGCGGGAGTCCCATAGACGACGATGCGGCCCGCGACCCTGGCGGCGGTCATGTACTCCATGAGTGCGCGCGCCGCGGCGAGGGCGACGGGGCTCTGCGCGTTGTGCTGATCGCCGTGGAACGCTCCCTGGGTGCCGCGCAGGGCGTCGTATTCGGCGATGAGGCCGAGCGTGGGACCCGACGGCCCGGCGGGCGAGGTCCAGGTCGCGGTGAACGCGGTCTGCAGACCGCCGACGCTGTCCGCTAGCTGGAAGCCGTACCGGCGCAACACCGCGGTCAGGGTGTCCACGGCCTGGAATTCGTGCCATCCCACTTCGGGTCGGTGACCGATCCAATCGGCGAGACCCTGCATCTCTCCGCTCCACACGCTCTCCACCCGTGCGAGCAAACGGTCGCGCGCCGCGTCGCTGCGGGCGGCGAGCCGCTCGGCGGTCCGGGTGGGCTGGAGACGCGTCTCGAGGGAATCGATCTGGCGCAGGATCTGCGCGGCGGCTTCCCGCTCGGTGTCGGTCGCCTGGGCGGCGAGCCCACTGGCGCCGAGGGCGAGCCCGGCGAAGACCAGGGTAGCGGAGCGATGCATGCGGTGCCTCGGGTCGGGGGGACCGCAGAAGGTCGTGCGAGGACCGCGGGGAGGCAAGGCGACACCAGGACGAGCGGCGGCGCCTTGCCTCGGTTGCTTACGGAACGGTCGTGGACACGGGATAGAAGCGGAACTGGGCGAGCTTCAGGCCGTTGTTGTCGTAATTCCAGAAATAGTCCTGCAGCCGAGAGTCGAACAACGGAACCCGCGAGATAGTGGTCTGGCCGGGCAGGATCGCGTAGACGTACAGCATGTCCTTGGTCACGTTCTGGAAGGTCTGCTGCCCCTTGGTCCGACTCAGGTCCACCTGGAACACCGAGCAGATAGTGTCCGACACCAACGCCGGATCGACCCCGCAGGTGGTGTTCGTGGCAGAGCCACCCGGTGTGCCCAACGCCCGGACGTAGACGGAGTACAATGAACTCCCCGTATTGAGCGGGTCGGGGCTGGGCAGGGCGAATGACGCGAACCCATCCGTTCCGTTGGCGTCGAGCACCTGGTAGCCGGACACATTCAGGCAGTCGGCGCCCACACCAGACTCACACAGCATGATTTTGGTGTTGCCCACCAGCGCCACGAAGATGACGTGACCGTTGGCGCCGGTCATGTCGGCGGTCTTGTCCTGCGGCACGCCGATCCAGTTGAGGTTGTAGTGTGTCCCGGTCGGGGCCCCGTTTCCGAACCCGAAGACCGGCGGGGTGAACGATTCCGGCGCGGTGGCCTGTTCGCAGGCAGCGAACCCGGCGACGGCGAGAAGCGCGAAGAGACCTTTGCGCGCGCGCCCCGCCCGAGGATTGGAGTTGCCCATTCGTCCTCCTGCAGATAGCGATGGGTTTTGAGTTGAGGACGCCGGCGGGAGTGAAACAAGAACGGCCGCCAGCATCCTTACGCTGGCGGCCCGGCTGGCATGGCAGGAGGATTCCCGCGACAGCCCCGCGACTCTGCGACACCGCCTTTCGGCGGTTGTGCTCTGAGACAGCGATTACGAGCGACGCCCTATCGAGACGAGGGTCATACTCGAGGGCGAGCCCAACTATGAGACGGGCCTACATGTCGCGTCAAGCTGCCAAATTCTAGACAGCGCGTGCGCACGTGACCAAGAGTCTGGGCCACATGCGCACGCCCCCATGCTCCTTCGCCCCTCACCCTTCAATACGCTTGCTTCTAGTAGAACCACACCTCCGCGCGCTTCTTGCCCGGTGCGTTCACGTCATCACCACCCAGGACGAGGACATGGGCCACACCGTTGGCGTCGACATACCCCAGCGCCGCGTGGTTGAACAGATTCTTGCCGCCGGCCGACGCGATCGTGTGAGATCCCGTCGCCCCATTGAAGCTTCCCACTGTGCCGTCGCTGTTGAGCTGGGCGTAGGTCTCTTCCGTGGATCCTGTGTTCGCGGCGCTGTAGAGCCCGCCCGTGACCAGCACGGTGCCGCCCGCGATAACAGCGGTGTGCTTGCTCGCCACCTTGGTCATTCCACTGCTGTTCACGCTCCAACTCGTCCCGACGAGATCGCCCGTCCTCAAGTTGATCCTGGAATACACGACCTGTGAGAGCTTGGTCGCGTTGTTCGTGTAGTTCGAATCGTTCGGCGTGACCACGGCGCTGTCCCCCCCGAAGGCGTAGAGATACTCGCCGAATTGCCCGAAGCCGTGGTACGAACGGCCGAACGGCAGCGCGGGTTCGGTCTGCCAGGCACCGAGGGCGCCGGTCGAGTCGATGCGGGCGCGATAGACGCTCGCCACGGGAGCGTTCCCGGCCCCCGACCCGCCAGCGACATAGAGATCGCCCCGGAAGATCACCGCCCCGAGCGAGTGCGCCGCCGCCGGCAGCCCCGTGGCCAGCGTCGTCCATCCGGTGATGGCACCGGTCAACGAGTCGAGCGCGCCGCGGTAGATGGCCGCGCTCGGTGTGCCGGAGGCAGCCGTGGCGCCGCCGAGCACGTAAATGAATCCCGCCCCCTTGACGCGCGAGTTGGCGGGTGTCGCCACGACCGACGCATGGAACGCCACCGCGCCGGGCAGTGCCGCGGTGCTGGTCCAGGCGTTGAGCTGGCCGTTGGCCTGGATCGTGGTGTAGTAGGCGGTGCTCCGCGGCGCGTACGTGCTGTCGGCGCCGCCGGTCACGTATACCACGTTCTGCGGGCTCGCACCTCCAACGACCGCGAACGCGGCGCTATGTCCGCTGAGTCCGGCCGGCAGCGCCGTCGTGGCCGTCCAGCTGATGGTCGAAGGACTGAAGGTGGCGTTGGACGTCACCGTGAACGTGAGGACGTTGCTCGTGCCGGTCCCGGTCAGGACCTTGACGTCCCCGCTCGCCGCGCCCGATGGCACGGTCGTCACAATGAAGGTGTTGGTCCAGTCGCCCGGACTCGCGATCGTGGCGGCAATGGTGCCGCCGGTGCCGTTGGAGAACAAGACCTGTCCCGCGCCCTGCCGATCGCCGAATGCCTGACCCTCGACGATCACGGTGCTTCCGGTGTTGCCGGAAGGCTTCGTCGCGCCGTTGACGTACTGCAGCACGGGGACGACCGGCGTGAACACTCCGTTCAGTTTCGCCGAGGTCCCGTCGCTATTGCGGATGGTGACGGCATAGACATGCCCCACAGCGACTCCGGCAGGGACCAGCGCGTACACGGTCGAGGTGCCCGCCACCTGGACCGAGTCGGCCGGAGCATTGTCCAGCAACACGCTGGCGCCGGCACGGAAGTCCGTGCCGGTGAGAGTCAACTCGGTACCCACCGTTCCGGTGGCAGGGCTGACGCCCTGGAGGGTGGGCGGCGTTCCCTGCGGGGACGTGGAGTCCTTGCCGCAGGCAAGGAGCAAGCCCGAGACGAGGGCAAGCGACATCCCCCATAGAGTCCTGTGCGTCATGGCGGCGCTCCGAAGGCAGAGTGAGTTTGGATTGCTGACAACCAGCGATGAACACTTCCCCACTCCGCAGGCGGTCACACACGGCCGGGTGGGCAACCGCCTGGTAGCCCCGGCCATGGACGGGATGTGACCGTTGGCCCGCACCCCGAGTGTGTATGTTGCGCCTATGAGCGACGGGCCGACGGACGCCGATGTCATCGCAAACGTACTCGAGGGGGACACGGACCAGTTCGCCGTCCTCGTCGATCGATACGGCGACGAGTTCGCCCGCTATGCGAAGTACATGGTCGGCAGCGAGGACGAGGCCGCGGACGTCATCCAGGAGAGCCTGGTGCGGGCGTTTCGCTCGCTACGCCGCTGTCAGGACCGGACGAACTTCAAGGGGTGGCTGTTCCGAATCGTCAGCAACCAGTGCAAGACCCACATCACGAGAAGGCGACGGCGCTCCTTGGAATCCCTGGACGCAGCAACCGAAATCCCGGCCGCGGAGAACCCGGTGGCGGACGCCGAGGCCGCTGATCTGCGGCACCGGGTACGGGAAGCGTTGCAGGATCTTCCTCGAGAGCAGCGCGAAGCCCTGGTGCTCAAGTACATCGAGGGATTGAGCCTGCCGGAGATGGCCGAGGCGCTCTCGGTCAGCGTGTCGGCGCTCAAGATGCGGCTGCTGCGCGCGCGCCGGGAGCTGTTGGCCCGGGTGCAGGGGGTGCTCGTATGAGAACAGAGAACAATGAAGAGCGCGAAGGGAGAGACCCGGAGGCCAGGCAGGTCGAGCGGCTGATGGGGACCCTCGACCGCCGGCCGGTGCATCTCCCCGCACTGCGGGAGGCGGTGATGGCGCGGGTCCGCCGCGAGCGGGCGTCGCCGTGGATCCGCGCCTGGCAGTGGCTGGCAGCGCCACAACTCAGCCCCCTCGCTGCGGGAATCGCCCTGGCGGTCGGCGTCGCGCTGCTGCTGTGGGTGCGTCCTTTCTCTCAGGTAGTCACGAAGGAAGCGGAATCGGGTACCGTACCCGTCCGCCTCGTCTTCCTGGCCCCGCAGGCGGCCACGGTGGCGGTCACCGGCGATTTCGCACGCTGGGACCCCCGTGGAATTCCGCTCACCAGACCGCAGGGAGACGGTGCCTGGAGCGTCGAGCTGCAGCTCCCGCCCGGGCTTCATCATTACGTCTTCATTGTGGACGGGACGGAGTGGCGGCCCGATCCCAACGCGGCGTCGCAAGTGGACGACGGATTCGGGCAGAAGAACAGCGTGTTGCTCGTACCGGGGCCGAGGATCACGTGACGATGCGCCGATTGCTGCTGGTCGTGGCCCTCGGCGGTCTCGCAGCGGTTCCCCTCGCCGCCCAAGGTCGCGGGACGATCGAGCAGCGTCTCGATCCACAGACCTTCGCGGCGGTCCGCGCCGTCGTCGACAGCGCCCGCCGCGATTCGATCCCGGCCCAGGCGCTCGAAGACAAGGCGCTCGAAGGTGTCGCGAAGCACATCCCGCCGGATCGCATCGTGGCCGCGGTGCGCCAGCTCGCGGTGGAGCTACGCGACGCACGGGCGCTGCTGCGAGCGGCGGCTCCCGGCGCCACCATCGCCGATGGCGAAGTCATCGCGGCGGCCGACGCGGAGCACCGCGGCGTCCCGCCAGTCGAGCTGTCGTCACTCCGCAGTCACGTGTCGTCGAGAGCTTCCCTGATCGTGGCATTCACGGTGCTCGGCGATCTGGTGCAGCGCGGCGTTCCCGCCGGCCAGGCGCGCGATGTGGTCGAACAGCTCATCGCGGCGGGCGTCTCCGCCCAACAGCTGGCCGACGTTCCGGCACGCATGGACGTCGGACTGCGCGTCGGGGCGCCGCCGCTCGACGCATTGCGCAGCGCGCTGCCGGTTCCGCTCCGTCCCGTCAGACCGCCACCGGGCGGCACGACGCCCAAACCGAATCCCAGCGGGCACGGCTACTTCTGAAATGAAGACAGAATCGATTTCTTTGACCCTCCTCGTCACGGCGGGCCTTGCTGTCGGTGCGTCGCCGGCGAGTGCGCAGCGCTGGCAGGTGGACCTGGCCGGCAACAGCGTGAAATACGATACGGCGCCAAACGATACGACGCGGCGTATCGCCTCAGCGTCCGTCGCACCGCTCATCGAATGGAACCGGCGGTCCGTGTATGCGACGCTGAGCGGCGCATTCGCGGCCTTCGAAGCGAGCGATTGGACCTCCCAGGGCCACGGTGACCTGTCGTGGCTCTTCGTCCCGGACCGCTCGCTGCGGCTCGTGCGTGGCGAGATGGTGGGTTCGGCCGACGGCAGCGTGCACTCGAGCGGCTACCGCACGGCCGGCACCCGTGGTGAGCTGCGGTTGCACATCGCGGGCACGTCGACCGGATTCTGGGTCGGCGCCACCGCCGGCACGGGATGGACCTCGTCGAGCAGCGGCGTTACGACGGCGGTCGGGCCGACGGCGGGCGTGTGGGGCCGCCGTCGCAGCTGGACCGCCACAGCGGTGTGGACGCCGTTTCGGCTCTCCGGAGCCTGGTTCCAACAGACAGAAGGTCGTGTGACGACGTCACTCGGGCCCGTGGACGCAACTGCATATGCGGGCTGGCGCGGCGCACCAGACAGGATCAGTTGGGGCGGCGGCACGATCTCATTCTGGGTCGCGCGTCAGGCTGCCGTGGTGTTGAGTGGCGGGAGCTACGCCTCCGATCTGCTGCAGGCGCTCCCGCGAGGGCGGTATCTGTCCGCCGGCCTCCGGCTGTCCCGGGACCGCCCATCCCTATGGGCCGGCTCGACAGCCCGCCCCCTGTACACGCGCGCGGCGGGCGAAGCGGAGCTGCGGTTCAGCGTCGCCGGCGCCTCACGGGTCGACCTGGTCGCCGACTGGACCGGGTGGCAACCGGTGTCACTGGAGCGCATGCCGGATGGCCAGTGGGCCGTGCGCGTGAGCCTGACCTCGGGCGTACACCGGTTCAATCTGGTCGTCGACGGCGGTCGCTGGATCGTTCCCGCAGGGGTGACGGCGGTGGATGACGGCTTCGGAGGCCACACCGGTCTGCTCGTAGTGCCCTGAGTGACCGTTCGACGACGGGGCGAGTGTGTATGCACGAACCGGGCAATCGCTCTTCTGAAAAGGATATGACCATGCGTACCCTGAAGCTGATAACCGGGCTGGCGTTGCTGCCGCTGGCGCTCGCCGCCCAGCAGACCTGGAGCGACCGTTTGGCCGCCCTGCCGGACAATGTGAGGGACCAGGTCGTACAGATCGTGACCGATGCCGCGAGCCGCGGCCTCCCGGGTCAGGCGATCGCCGACCGCGCGCTCGAGACGGTGGCGAAGAGCCGCAGCGGCGCCGAAGCGGTTGCGGCGGCGCAGGCGCTGGCGGCCGATCTCTCGAGCGGGCGTGATGCGCTCACCGCCGCCGGTCGCACCCCCGACGCCAGCGAGATCGAGGCGGCCGCGACCGCCAAAGAGCTGGGCGTGGACGGCGCGACCATCAGTGACCTGGCATCCTCGGCGCCCTCGGGCCGTTCGCTCGCGGTGCCTCTCGCCGTGATCGGAGCGCTGGTCAAGCGCGGCCTTCCTTCGGACGACGCGTTGGCGGCAGTGCAAGAGCGGCTCAGCAATCGCGCGACCGACGCAGAATTGGCCTCGATGCCTGGGGACGCCGGACGCTTGATCGCGGAAGGCTACCGGCCGAGCGATGTGGGACGTGCGCTGGGCGCCGGCCGTCCGGCTGGGCTACCGGCGAACAGTGGTCGGGCGGGCGCGCGGCCCTCGACGCCGGGACATCCGGGGCGGCCGTAAGCGCGCTATCGGGCACCGCACTACGACGGCCCCCTGAACTCGGTTCAGGGGGCCGCTTTGTTGACTACCTAGTGGTCAGGCTGCCACGCCGAAATCCGCGATGACCTGGGGCGTCGCCGTATCGAACCCGACCACGTCCAGCATCCCGGCGTCGCTCGGGTCCGCGATGCTGAACCCGTTCGACGCCATCCCCACCACCACCAGCCTGGCCGGAATGCCCATCCGGTCACGATAGCGCTGCAGCGCCTGCGCCGGGTGAATGCGCCCGGCCCAGGTTTCGTTGTCCGTATAGACCACGAACACGTCGATCGGCCACCGCTGCTTCTCCGCCTCGAGCATCGGGAGGGCGCAGTCGGTCGCGCCGAAGCTGACCGGGGACATGCGGCGCACCACGTCGTCCAGCCGTTCCCGCGGGGAGATGTCCAGCGTCGTGATTCCTCCCTTCCCCGTGAAGAAGCCACTCCACCGGACGGCGGTGAAGGCCGTGAACAGGTGTCGGGGCTCGCGAGCCGCGGTCACGAGCGCCATCGCGGCCGCGGCCTCGCGGCATGACAGGAACTCGATGCCGTGGATCGGAGCGTCCATGGAGGCCGACACATCGAGCGCCAGCATGATGCGCCGGCTCGTCGTGGGCGCGTTCTCGAACGCCAGGTAGAACGCCGCGTCGAGCGCATCCACGACCTGCGCCACCGGCCGCCAGGTGCCGGTACTCTTCCGTCCGTGACCCGTTGCGTAGGTCCGGAGGGCCCCGAGCAGCGCGAGCGGATGGACCCGCGCAGCCCGCAGTGCACCGAGGTCGGTGAGCCGGCTCGCGACCGTGGCAACGGCCTGCGCCAGCGGCACGAGCAGTCCCACCTTGGTCATGACCCCGAGGTTTCGGATCATCGCGGTGAGCGGCATGCGCTCGAGCAGGGCCTCCCACACCACCGCATGGGTGAGCAGCCCGGTCGGCACCATCTCGCGCGTCAGCCCGTGCCGGGCGATGGAGCGCGCCGCTGCCTCCGGCGTCTGGAACCGGAGCGCCTGCACGGCCTCGATCGTCTCGATCACCTCGTGGTCGTCGATGCCCGCGAGCCCTAGCACACCCTCCCACCCCTTCGCGGCGTAGCGGAACACCAGGTCGTGTCCCAGGGTCCGAGCCTTCGGATGGGCGAGACGCAGCGCGTCGCGATGCGCCCAGCCGTCGCGGCTC
>DATGDE010000097.1:0-5550 GCA_035311125.1 Gemmatimonadales bacterium | reverse complement strand
CCCCCTGGCTGAAGAGCTTGACCTCGAACGGGGCTACTCGCCCCCAGAGTCGCCGACCTCGCGTGACATGCTCCGGTCACGCGAGGTCGCGTTTTGCCCGCCTCGCTTGTCATGTTCCCGACCACCAAGATCCAGGCGCCTCAGCTTCACCGGAATCTCACGGTCACCTCAGGCTCGCTCCCGTACTCCTGAATCGTCGAGCCGGCCATCGTGTATCACCCAGAGGACCACTTCGAGGTCAGACCCGTGATGCTCCCCGTTGCCATGCTGCTCCTGCTCCAGGGCGCCCCCGCGCCGGCGAACACGACCCCATCAGATTCGGGCGATCCTCCCGGCCGCGTCGCCCGTCTCGCGGCGCTCCAGGGCAGTGTGTCGTTCCAGCCTTCGGGCGACACGAGCGCGACGTCGTGGAGCCAGGCGTCGATCAACTACCCGCTCACCTCCGGCGATCGCCTCTACGCCGACCAGGGTGGCCGCGCTGAGCTCCAGGTGGGCGACTGCACGCTGCGTCTCAACGGCGTGGCGGATCTGACCGTCGCCACCCTGACCGACGACTTCCTGCAGCTGAGTCTGGCGCAGGGGACGCTGCGCGTGAGCGTGTATGATCTCTCGGCCGGCGATTCGATCGAGGTGGACACCCCGAACGGCGCCCTGCTGCTGCGCCAGGCGGGCGCGTATCGCATCGACGTCTCGGGTGCCGCCAACCGGACCACGGTGTCCGTGGACAGCGGCTTCGCGGATGTGATAACCGGCGATGCGGTTCAGGCGCTGCGGGGCGGCAGCGCGCTGCGGCTCGATGGGTCCGAGCCGATCCGGGTCTCCGATATACCGCTCCCCGCGCCCGACGACTTCGATCGCTGGAGCACCGAGCGCGACGCGCCGCTCGGCTCCTCGACATCCGCGCAGTATGTGGGCCGGGACGTCCCGGGGTACGACGACCTCGATCATGCCGGCCGGTGGGAAACTGACGTCGACTACGGACCCGTGTGGTATCCCACGACAGTGATCGTCGGCTGGGCGCCGTATCGCTATGGCCACTGGGCGTGGATCGAGCCCTGGGGATGGACCTGGATCGACGAAGCTCCCTGGGGCTTCGTGCCCTTTCATTATGGAAGGTGGGTCTGGCTGCGCTCGCACTGGGGCTGGGTTCCGGGGCACCGGCCGCGCCGTCACTGCTACGCTCCGGCGCTGGTGGTCTTCGTCAACATCGGGCGAGTCGGCATGCAGGGCTGGTTCCCGCTCGGTCCCCGCGAGCCGTATCACCCGTGGTATCACCACGGGCCGCATTATCGGGAGTTGGTGAACCCCGACGGCGCCGTCGTGCCGATCCGCGACGTGCGATACGTGAATCGAGCGCGGACGATCGTCGCGCCCATCACCGTGGTTCGGCGTGGGGAGCCGGTGGGACGCAGGGCGGTGACGGCGACCAGCGCCGAGGCGAGCCGCGCGCAGGTCATCGCGCACCCGAGGATGTCGCCGCTGCCGCGCGCGGCGGACGGTGGGCGGCCGGCGCCACGCCGGCTCGTCGAGCCTCGGCCGACGATCCAGGTGGCGCCGTGGCGGCGTCCATCAGCGCAGCAGCCGGCACCGAGTCCGACTCCCGCAGCCCCGACACGGCGCTTGCCTCAGCGGGTGATCGCTCGCAATCCACCCGCGCCGCAGACGTTGCCGTTTCCAACGCGCGAACGTGCGATGCGGACCGATCCGGGGCGGCCACTCGAGCCGGGGCAACGACAGAATCTGCGGGAGGGGAAGCCGGCGGGTCCGCACCGCGAGCCCGAAGATCCGCCACACCGGACAACTACTCAGGCGGCGCCCAGGGCTCGGACGCCGGCGCAGAAACCGGCGCCGCGGAAGCCGTAGCGGGAGAGATCGCTCAGGTCTCGGCTCGCGGTGGCGGCGTGGCCGCCAGCCGCCGTCGCGCAAACTCGACGATCTCCCGCACCGCGTCCTGGATCTGTGATCCGCCCTCGGCGCGGTACTGAATCTCGACCTGCGGCGTCACTCTGACCCTGACCCAGACTTCCCGCCCTTCGGACTCTGCAGACATGTAGAGCGGGGCGGGTCGCGCGCGGAACGCATGGAGGGTGCCCCCCGCAGCACCCGCCGCCCGCTCGGGGCCAAACAACCGCGTGAGGGGCGGCGCGTGCCCCGGGTGCGTGAACAATTGCAGCACACCAGGCGGCATCCGGTCGAGCTGACGACGGATTGCCTCGAGACTCAGCCCCTGCCGCTGTAGCTCCCGAATCGCCTGCAGTCGCGCCACCTGATCGCGATTGAACCGTAGCTCCCGCCCGTGCTTGGGCGGCCGCTCGAGCAGACCTTCAGTCAGGTAATACCTTATGGCCCTTGGGGATACGTGCGCCTGCCGGGCCAGTTCGTCGAGAGTGATGGTATCGTCTGTGAGCATGTTGACAGTGACAGTGTAGCTGTTAAGATGACGATTAGCCATCTGTCAGTCAAGAAGATGGGCAGGGATGTCACAGGGCACAGCTATCTGGAAGCGACACACCGCGAGGGGGCACCATGCAAACCGACGTCAAGCTGTCCACCAAGTTCCTCACCACCCAGAACGCCCACCAGGTCGGCCTGCTCGTCACGCTCTCGAGCGAAACGCCGCCGCGTCGCGCCCCCATCAATCTCGCCCTGGTGCTCGACCGCTCCGGGTCCATGAATGGCGAGCCGCTGCACGCCGCCAAACAGGCCGCCATCCGGCTCACCGAGTTCCTCGGGCCCACCGACCGGCTCTCGGTCGCGGTCTTCGACGACCAGGTCGAGACCATCTTCGGGCCGCTCCCGGCTGACTCCTCGGAAGCGCGCGATGCGATCGCCGCGGTGTTCAGCCGCGGCAGCACCAACCTTTCCGCCGGCTGGCTCAAAGGGCGCGAGCACGTGGATTCCGGCCTGGTCGAAGGGACGAACCGCGTCGTGCTCTTTACCGACGGGATGGCCAATCAGGGAATCACGGAGATCCCGCGCCTCGTCGGCCTGGCACGCGGCGCTGCATCGTCCCGCGTCACCACGAGCTGCATCGGTTTCGGGAGCCAGTTCAACGAGGAGCTGCTGCGCGACATGGGCGCCGCCGGTGGCGGCAACTACTGGTACATCGAAAGCACGGACCGCATGACCGACATCTTCGCCGAGGAGATCGAAGGCCTCGTGGCGCTCGCCGCCCAGAACGTCGCCGTGGAGATCCGGCCGGCCCACCCCCAGGTCGCCGGCGTCACGCTGCTGCAGCGCTATCCCGTGTCGCGTACGCCCGAAGGGGGCTGGCTGGTCACGCTGGGGGACCTCTACGCGACCTCACCCAAAGCGCTCGGCGCGATCATGCACGTCGAGAACGTCGGCGACCTCGGCCGCACCCAGGTCGCCGAGGTACGCGTCAGCTCCGACGCGATCACCGCGGAAGGGATCGAGCACCAGGTCGTGACCCTGCCCGTCGTCGCCAATCTCGACGGCGCCGATCACCTGGAACCGGTCGTGGAGCGGACGTTCGTGCGCTTCCAGGCCGCCCAGGCGCGGGAGGACGCCGTCCAACATGCGGACCGCGGCGACTTCCTGTCCGCGTGCGGGTCCCTGCGGGCCGCGGCCCACGGGCTGCATCCTTACCTTGCCGAGATGGGCGTCGCCGAGGAGATCGAGGACCTCGAGGCCGAGGCAGCGCGGCTCGAGCAGCAGCGCTACGACGCGGCGGATCGCAAGTATCACCTGGCTCGTGGCCACGCCCACTGGGAAATGAAGCTGGGCTATGTGGAGAAACTCTCCCGCCATCGGCCAAAGGAAAAGTAGGGCCCCTGGGGTAGCCTGCAGGGTCTCGCGCTGCAACGCATCAAGGCGCTGTCACAGTAGCTTTCGTCGCATGGTGCTCGCCATGCGACGGACCACCGGCTCGTTCGGGCTCCTCGTCTTACTGCTCGCGCACGACCTGACGGCACAGTCGCCCGTCGCGCGCCGCGACACGCAGCACGTCTCGGCATTGCTCACCATCAGCGGTGGCATCTCCCTGGGCTCCTACGAGGCCGGCGTGAACTGGGGCCTGCTGGAGTTGTTCAAGCTCACCGCCCGGGATTCGCTGCGCCGCGCCTGGAACCTGCCGCGCTATGAATTGAAGGCCATGGCCGGTGCCTCGGCCGGCAACATCAACGGCTTTCTCGCCGCCATCGATTGGTGTCGCACCCGGGACCCCGTGCCCCCGGAGCAGAGTCTCTTCTGGAAGATCTGGGTGCGCACCGGCTTCGATCAACTGTTCCCGCTCGACCGCTACGACCAGCGCGATTCGACCCAGGCCCTGTTCAGCCGGCGCTACTTCCAGCGCGTGCTGTTCGATACGCTGCGCGCCGCGATGCGGGACCTGCCCCCATCGGCTGCGCTGGATGGCTGCTCCATTCCCGTCGGAGTGACAATCACCAAGCTCACCCCGGGCGAGATCTCGATCTCGCGCGGCATCACCGCGGCCACGCAGCGCTATGCCACGGCGGTGCTGGTGCGGCGGCAGGGAAGTACGCTGACCTTCCGCGCGCCACCGGAGGAGCTCGTGGGCGACGGCCGGCTCGGCGCCATGCTGCTGTTGCCGGATTGCGAGGGCGTCATCGATCCAGACGACGTCTTCTCGCTCGTCGAAGCGTCGTCCGCGTTTCCCGGCGCCTTCTCGCCGGTGTCGCTGCGCCACCAACCGGGCCCAGGGCAGGGCTGCGGCCCCGGGCCCCGCGAGGTCTCCCTGTTTTCCGACGGTGGGGTGTTCGACAACAACCCCATCGATCTCGTCGCGGGGATTTACGCCGACGCGATCTGGAAGCACCCTGACCGGCCAGACCCCGACGCCATGCTGGCGTTCATCGATCCCGAGGCGCTGCGCGGCCGCCTTGCCGATGTCGCGAAGCAGCGCGAGCGCGAGCCGCCGGCCACCGGGGGTATCTCCGCCCTGATGGACCTGTTCGCGGGGGCGGTGCCCGCCGCCCGGCAATACGAGCTGCAGGCGTTCGGCCGGTTGCTTGCCCGGGCACCTCAGGTGTTCCGGCGCGACAACATCCAGGTCACCAACCGGCGCTTCGTCGTGGTCGGGCAGCAGCTGGGCGCATTCGCTGCGTTCCTGGGGCAGCCGTTCCGCGAATACGACTTCTACGTCGGCGTTTACGATGCCCTCGCCTTCATGGCGGGCGAGGCATGCCGAGCGGCCCAGGGGGTGGATTCGGCGTGCGTCGCTCACCGGCTGCGCGCCCTCGTGGAGACGCCGCAACTCGACCTCGGCACGAGCGACCTTCCTCGCGACATGCTGCGCGCGCTGTATCGGCGGGAGTATTCCGACAGCAGCGCTTCCGCTCCACTGCGTGCTCAGTCGCCCCGTGCTGTCCTGCTCCGAACGCTGCTGCAGGCCCACCTCGCTCTCGATGCCGAGCCGCCGTTCGACAACAAGAGCTGCCGCGGCGACGCCGTCGCCCGCGTGCTGTGCCTCGACGGCTTCCGCGAGATGCTGCCGAGGCGGAGATGTTCGCCCGGCGCACCATCGCCACCTTCGAGCAGGCCGGCGTGGACGCGGTGGTGGTCAACTCG
>DATGDE010000096.1:0-3294 GCA_035311125.1 Gemmatimonadales bacterium | reverse complement strand
TCCCGTACGATTTCGCGATGGACTACACGGATCCGTCCCGCCTGTTCTGCTCCGAGGTCGCCTCGTGGCCCTACCACGATCTCGGCGTGACGCTGTGGATGGGGATCTCGACGATTTCCCGGCCGGGATTGCGGCGCTGGCTCAGCGCCTTCGGGGTCCGGCACTTCGAGACGGAAGAGCCATCGGACCTGGAGTACGATCCCCAGCTCGTGGTGGTGGCGGAATGGCGCGATCCGGAGACGCTGTTCCGGGATCACGTGGACAATGCGGTCATCGACGCGATGCTCGAGGGAGCCGAACGGGGCGACCGTCTCACCTATGCCTGGTACGCACTGCCGCTGGGGCGTCTCCTCAAGGGCTACAGCTGGCTGCTGGAGCGTCTCGGACGCGCGGGGCCCGTCCCGGAGGGAATGTCGGCGACCGCGGCGCTGCGCAACCGCGCCTTCGAGACCCGGGAGCGGCTCCTCGCCGCGCGCGTGGACCAGTGGGCCACTGTGCTCGCGCAGACGCGGGGCTATCCGCCGCCGTACTGGTCGCTGCTCGACCTGGCCCGGCAGGCGGTCGCGGGGGGCCGGCCCTGATTCAGCGCAGGAACCGCTCCGCCAGCTGCTCCAGCCGCTCGTTCCGCTCCGCGCGCGCCTGGTCCAGGATGCCCCGCACGTGTGGCCGCAGCTTCGGCTCACCCCAGCGGTAGCCCGTGGCGAGCTCGGCGCTGTAGGAATCGCCGGCGTCGGCACCTTCGATCAGCGCCCAGGCGGCCGCGGCGTCGTAGCCGGGGTCGTCGCGCGGCGGGAGGTGATACCTGGGCTCGGGACCGCCCGCGTCTTCGTTGACGAACGCTCTGGACATGCGAAGCGACCCGGTCTAGCGGAGCGGTCCCACGCCCTGAATGGCGACGGCGCGATTCGTCCCGCCCGCAAACGTGTTGCGGCGGACCATGAACTCGCCGCTGCGGCCGTCGTCGAGGACGAGCATGTAGCGGTGACCGGATTCCAGCGGGACGAGGTGCTTGGTGGTCATCGTCCCGTGCCATTCGTTCACGCCGTCGCGCTCCAGCTCCTCGACCATGACGTCGACGGACTCGACGATCGTGCTTCCGTCGTCCTTGCGGATCGCGCAGCGATGAAAGGGCATGCTGCAAAGATTGCCGCGGCGACGACACCCTGCAACACACCCGTCGCCGACTGGCGCCGCTGGCCCCGTCTGTCCATAATTACCGCTACGTCGTCAGTCCTCGAGTCCCGGCACGGGTCTTGCGACCGAGGCCAGCCACCGACCTAATGACCATCGACGCGCTGCAGGCCTACCGCCTCCTCGGACTCGCCCCGGGCGCATCCCCGGACGAGGTGAGAACCGCCTACCGCGACCTCGCCCAGGTGTGGCACCCCGACCGCTTTCTCGACAACGCACGGCTGCGCGAAAAAGCGGAGGTGAATCTGCGGCGCATCAACGAGGCGTACACCGTGCTGCGCGACTACCGGCCCGCGGCGGCCGTGGCGGCGCTACTCGCCACGGCGCCGGCCTCCCGCGCGCCGGCCTCCCGCGCGCCGGCTGCGCACGCCGCAGCACCGCCGCGCCATGTCCCGCCGCTCCACTTCGACCTGCGGCATTCGCTGTTCACGGGCGTCGTCGCGATGCGCCACTCGATCAAGGTCCTGCGGCCCAGCGGCACCTACGCCCGCCACCGCCACCGGCGGGGCCTGCCCAAGCCGTGGATCGGGCTGGGGCTCGCCGTGCTGCTGCTCGTGGCCCTCGCGATCGCGGCCCTCTGGTACAAGGGGTACCTGGACTTCTGAGGCTCGCCGCCGGGCGCCGTCAGTGGCCGCCCAGCACCACCGCGATCACGATCTCGACCAGGATCAGCACGACCACCGCGATCTCCAGCAGCTCGTTGCGCGCCGCCATCGACTCGGCGTTGAGCATCGCGTACGTCTGCCGGATGATGTCCAGCTTGTGGTCGATCCCGGTGCGCCACGCCCGCTCGCGGAACACCTCCAGCGCGGCCGCATACACGCGGGCCAGGAAGATGTCGTCGGTGACCTTGAGCGCGTTCTGGGTCCGCTCCACGATCTCGGTCGAGTCGGCCACCAGCGTCTGCAGCCCCGTGAGCAGCGGTGCGTAGCGCCGGCCCAGCAGCCCGCCCGCTCCCTGCCGCGCGCTGGCGATGCGGTCGTACATCCGCGGCAGCTCGGCGTCGAGCAGCGCGTCGTAGTAGCGCAGCTCCAGCAGCTGGGCGTTGGCGAACTCCAGGATGAGCTGCTCGTCGCTTTCCCCTTCGGTCGGATCGAGCACCAGCGCGGTGTTCCAGGTGACGATCGACAGATCGTCCGGGTAGTAGGAGAACCAGTGCGGCAGGAGCTCCTTGCGCGCCTGGTCGGAGAGCGGCCGGTCCTCGTTCAGCAGCAGCGGCGCCACGTCGAGCTCGCGCACCGCGCTCGCCGGCAGCGGCTCCCCGGCGGGACTCTCCAGACGGGTGATGCGGTAGACGACATAGTCCTCGCTCACCGGCGCGATCTGCAGCCGGGCGACCGCCGGCGCGATGCGTTCGCTGAGATCCCGGATGCGCCGGTCGAATGCGGGCCTGGCCGCCGTGGACAGGTCCGCCGCATCGCCGAACGCGGCGAAGGCGCCCCAGGGGAGCGCCCCGGGGACCCCGCACCGCATCCGCAGGGAGATCACGCCGAAATCGAAGATGCGGGCGGAGACGGAGGCATCGTAGCGGCGTCCGCGCGCCTCGAACTGCTCGCTGCCGAGGGTGACGGTGACCGGGGGATTCTTGATCCGGATGGCCTGCGCCTCGGCGCGCTGGCGCCGCTCGAGCTTGAGGCGCAGCGCTTCCCGCTCCTCGGGGGTGGCCGCGAAGAAGTCGAGCGCGCGCTCCAGGTCGATCTCGTAGCCCACGTCGTACAGCCGGTACAGCACCACCGATCCGACGACCCGCGGCTCGGCGCTCGTCACGACCGGACGCTCATCGCTCGTGCAGCTCCGTCACCCGAGGTATCGAAGGGTCAGAGGCTCCAGCCGCTCCGGTAGGTGGGTTCGATGAACGCCGGCGGCACCGTGACGTTCTTCACTTCCCCCGTGGCCGTATCGATCTCGAGGGTCCGGCCCAGCCGCACCGCGAGACATCCCAGCAGCACCATTTCCGTGAACGGTCCGGAATAGGTGTCGAAGGCGGAACCCGCCCGCGGCCCCCCCTTGGCCGCCGCGATCCACTCGGCATACGCGCCCTTGGAGCGCGGATACTTCTGCGGCACCGGGTGCGCCGTGAGCTCGGCCATCTTCGCGGCGTCG
>DATGDE010000095.1:0-13684 GCA_035311125.1 Gemmatimonadales bacterium | reverse complement strand
GACCTGAGCCAGAAGACCGCCACGGCCGGCCGCTACCGGCTGCGCCTCGTCTCCGACAACGGCGACCCGGTGGAGGTGCGGGACCTGGATTTGCGCATCGCGGAGCAGCCAGCCTCGCAGCTCGCGCACGATGCTCCCGGACGGCGGGACGCCGTGTTCCTCTCCATTCCGATCTCCAACAGCCGCGTGACCCTGAAGGCCACCGTCCGTGGCGCCCCGCGCGGCACCATCCTCCTGCAACGCTGGTAGACGGCCCATGAACAGATCGCTCGCGACGCTTGCCCTTCTCGTCGCTGCCTGCGGGCCGCACGCGCCGCAGGAAGGATCGGCCCCCGGCGGCGGCGAGCCGCGCCTGCCCACCGGCCGTTCGCTCGACCCCGCCGGCGTCACGTCGTCGGTGGGACAGATGCCGCTCGGGATGGTGGCGTCCCCGGACGGCCGCCGCCTGGTGCTGCTGCTCGGCGGATGGCGCGAGCACGGCCTTCAGGTGGTCGATCGCACGGGGCGCGTGACGCAGACGCTGCCCCAATCGGCGGCGTTCGTCGGCCTCGTATTCTCTTCCGATGGCCGAGTGCTGTACGCCTCGGGCGGCAATACCGACGTGGTGTACCGCTACCGCTGGACGGACGACACCGCGAGCCTCGCGGACTCGATCGTG
Source organism: Gemmatimonadales bacterium (assembly GCA_035311125.1). Taxonomy (GTDB): domain Bacteria; phylum Gemmatimonadota; class Gemmatimonadetes; order Gemmatimonadales; family GWC2-71-9; genus DASTHG01. The sequence goes on along the minus strand of DATGDE010000095.1, from coordinate 13,026 downwards.
CTGGCGCCGCGCGCGCCGCGTGCGGATGGGTCGCACTATCCCGCGGGTCTCGCGCTCTCGGCCGATGGCCGATCACTCTACGTCGCCGAAAACCTCGCCGACTCCCTCGCGGTGGTGGACCTCGCGTCGGGCGCCGTCGTGCAACGGCTGGCCACGGGACGCTACCCGTACGGCGTGGCCAGCGCAGCCGACGGGACGGTATTCGTCTCCAACTGGGGCGCCAATACGCTGTCGGTGTTCACCCCCGCGGCGGGCGGGCGTCTGGCGCCCGCGCGGGCGATCTCCACGGGGCGGCATCCCTCGGCACTGATCCTGAACCGCCCGGGGACGCGGCTGTTCGTCGCCTCGGGGAGCACGGACCGCGTCGCGGTGGTGGATACGCGTAGCCGCGCGGTGGTGTCGACACTGCTCGATCCGCCTCCGGCAGGACCGGACGAAGGGACGACGCCCGACGCCCTGGCGCTCTCCGCCGACGGCACGCGCCTGTTCGCCGCCGAAGCGGATGCCAACGCCGTGGCGGTGTTCGACCTCGCCGCGGCGACGGCCGATGCGCCCGCGGCCACGGGCAACGACCGGCTCGCCGGCCGCATCCCCGTCGGGTGGTATCCGACGTCACTCATGGCGCTGCGCGACACGCTGCTTGTCGCCAACGGGAAGGGCGCGGGTACGGGCCCCAACCCGGCGGGGCCGCAGGCCGGCCGCCCGCGCGCCCCTGAAGCAGTCGATACCGGTTACACGCTGGGGCAGATCAAGGGAAGCCTGACGATCGTGCCCGCCGCGCGGGCGAGCGGCGGGGAGCTCGCCGCGCTGACGCAGCGGGTGGCGCGCGCCAATCGCTGGGACGAACGGCGACCCGCGGGGCGGGCCTATCCGCCGATCACGCACGTCGTCTACGTGCTGCGGGAGAATCGCACCTACGATCAGGTGTTGGGTGACCTGCCGCGTGCCGACGGCGACACGTCGCTCGTGCTGTTCGGCCGAGAGGTGACGCCCAATGCGCACGCGCTGGCCGAGCGGTTCGGGATCTTCGACCGCTTCTTCGTGAACGCCGAAGTGAGCGCGGACGGACACAACTGGTCCATGGCCGCGTACGCGACCGACTACACGGAGAAGACTGCGCCGATCAACTACTCGCACACCGGCGGCCGCAGCTACGACTTCCAGGGTGAGAACCGCGGCCAGGTACCCGACGACGACGTGGCCGAGCCGGCCGCTGGGTACCTGTGGGACCTCGCCGCCCGTGCGCGCATCGATTTCGCCAACTTCGGGGAATTCACGCGCGAGGAGAGCGAGGTGGGGGAGCATGCCGACACGGTGCGCTGGTATCGGGGTCTCAAGGCGTTCCTCGCAGCGCACACCGACACGACCTATCCCGGCTGGAACCTTGAGATCCGCGACCAGCACCGGATCGACGTTTGGCTCCGGAGCTTCCGGCGTTGGATGGCGGCAGGCTCCATGCCGGCGCTGCAGATCGTCTATCTGCCGCAGGACCACACGTCGGGCGGCGCCGCCGGCGCTTCGACCCCGCGGGCCATGGTCGCCGACAACGATCTGGCCCTCGGCCGCCTCGTGGACGCCCTCTCCCACAGCCCGTTCTGGAAGAACACCGTCGTGTTTGTGATGGAGGACGACGCCCAGAACGGCCCGGACCACGTGGATTCGCACCGTTCGCCCCTGCTCGTGATCTCGCCGTACACGCAGGGCGGCGTGCTGCATCGCTTCACGAACACCACCGATGTCCTGCGCACGATGGAGGAGATCCTGCGACTCGACGCCCTGTCCCAGTTCGACCACTACGGGCACCCGCTGCGCGACGTCTGGCGCGACGCGCCCGACACGACGCCGTTCACGGCGCTCACGCCGTCGGTGCCGCTCGACGAGCGGAACCCGGCCGGCGGCCGGGCGGCGCGCGAGTCGCGCCGGCTGGACCTGGGCGCGGCCGACGCCGCCGACATGGCGCTGTTCAACCGCATTCTCTGGATGGCCGTGAAGGGTGAGGCGACTCCCTATCCGGGAGCGCGCCGCATGTCCCTCCTCGAAGCGCGGCGCTCCCGTTGACCGGCCGCCTGTCGCTCCGCGCGTTCGGCGGCGGGCTGGCGCTCCTCGTCTGCGGTTGCGCCGGTCCCGGCGCGGCCGGTCGCGCGGCGCCGGGACCCGAGTCCCGGCCGATCGTGGTGCTCGTCTCGCTCGACGGGTTTCGGTACGACTACCTCGACCGCTACGCGTCGCCCAATCTGCATCGCATCATCGGCGGCGGGGTGCGCGCGCCGCTCGTGGCCGCATTCCCGACCAAGACGTTTCCCAACCACTACACGATCGTCACCGGACTCTTTCCCGAGCAGCACGGCATCGTGGACAACACGATTTACGATCCGGAGTTCGGTGCGTTGTTCCGGATCAGCGACAGCCTCGCGGTGACCGACGCCCGCTGGTGGGGCGGCGAGCCGCTGTGGGTCACCGCCGAGAAGCAGGGCCGGATCGCGGCGGCGTTCTTCTGGCCGGGGAGCGAGGCGGCGATCGAGGGCGTGCGCCCGCGCTACTGGGAGCGCTATGACGAGCGGGTGCCGAACGCCGCGCGCGTGCGGCAGGTGCTCGACTGGCTGACCCTCCCGGAGGAGCGACGCCCGGCGTTCGTGACGCTCTACTTCAGCGATGTGGACCACGCGGGACACGAGTCGGGACCCGACAGCCCCGAAGTGGCGGCGGCGGTGCTGCGCGTGGACAGCGCGGTGGGACTGCTGCTGGACGGCATCGCCGCGGGCGGCCTGACGTCCCGGGTGGACGTGATCGTCGTGTCCGATCACGGCATGTCGCCCACGACGCCGGACAGCGTCGTGGCGCTGGACGACTACCTGCCGCTCGACCTGCTCGAGCGCAGTGTGGGGGGCAACCCGCTCTTCGGGCTCTGGCCCAGGCCGGGAATGGAAGACAGCGTGTATCGCGCCCTGCACGGCCGACATCCGCATCTCGCCGTGTGGCGGAAGGCCGAGATTCCGGCCCGGTTTCACTATCGGGCCAACCGCCGCATCGCGCCGATCGTCGTGGTGGTCGATCCGGGGTGGTCGGTGACCCTGCGGCGCGCGGACGTGGTTGAGCACCCGGAGCGATTTCGCGGCGGGGCGCACGGCTATGATGACACCGTGTCGGTGATGCGCGCGATCTTCCTCGGCGTCGGTCCGGCGTTCCGGAACGGCTACGTGTCGCCGGCGTTCCGCAACATCCACCTCTACGACCTGATCGCGGGGATCCTGCACCTCACGCCGGCGCCGAACGACGGCAACGCGGATTCCACGGCTGCGCTGCTGCGCCGCTAGCCGGCTGCCTCGAGAAACGCCCGGGCCTCGGCCATCGAGCGGAACACCCCCACCCGTTTCGTGCTGCGCCCTTCCAGCCGGCGGTAGCTCTCGTACATCCGGCCCAGCCCGAACGCATAGTCGTCCGGCGCCACGATCGCGAACTTGGATTGCACCGCCACGGGGTCCATCGACGCCGCCAGCTCGGCGAGCTGCTTCACGTGGTCCACCGAGCGCAGATCGATGCGCTGGACGTTCGTCATGTCGATCAGCTCGTCGTATCCGCCCACGTCGGGACGCGACCACACTTCCTGCTGGTAGCCGAAGATGTCGTCGCCCGTGAGATCGCCCTGGCCGACGGCCGTCACCAGGCGCCGCGCGTGGTCGATCGTGTACGTGATGGACATGCCGCACCCCCGGGGCTCGAGCTGCGGTGATACCTTGAACTTGGCGGTGGGATGGGGCAGGGACAAGCGCGCGCCGGGACGGCCGACCACTTGGACATACAACTCGTCATCCTCGCGGCCGGGCTGGGCAGCCGCTACGGCGGCATGAAGCAGCTCGAGCCCGTCGGCCCGGGCGGCGCCACGCTCATGGAGTACTCGCTCTACGACGCGCGGCGCGCCGGCTTCGGCGAGGCCGTGTTCGTGATCCGGGAAGACATGGCGGACGCCTTCGCGAGCTTCGCGGCCGGTCGTTTCGGCGGCCGCATTCCCTGGCGCACCGTGGCGCAGCGCCTCGGTGACGTGCCGCACGGGGTCGCGGTTCCATCCGAACGCGTCAAGCCGTGGGGGACGGCGCAGGCGGTACTGGCCGCCGCCGGCCATGTGAGGGGCCCGTTCGCCGTGCTCAACGCCGACGATTTCTACGACGCGCCGTCGTTCGAGTCCCTGGCCGGGTTCCTGCGGTCGCATGCCGGTGACCGGCCGCCGAGCTACGCGGTCGTGGGGTTCCGGCTGGGCGACACCGTCCCGGAATCGGGCGGAGTGAATCGCGGCTGGTGCCGGGCCGGTCCGGACGGCTGGCTCGAGAGCGTCGAAGAGGTGATCGGGATCGAGTCCGCGCCAGGCGGCTTCAGGGGGACGGGCGAATCCGGGCCGCGGACGCTGCCGCCCGACGCGCTCGTGTCGATGAATCTCTGGGGCTTCACGCCGGCGGTGTTCGACACCCTGCGCCGCGGATTCGTGGAGTTCTTCCACGAGCGGGATGCGACCCGCGAAGAGTACCTGATACCGACCGCGATCCGTTCGGCGCTGGAGCGGGGGGAGTGCCGGGTGCGGGTGCTCGACCCGGGGAGCCGCTGGTTCGGGGTCACTCATCCGGAGGACCGGCCCGTGGTCGCGGCTGCAGTGCTGCAGCTGGTCCGGGAGGGCCGTTATCCGGAGCGCCTATGGGACTAAGCGTCGCCGCGGCCCGCGCCATCGCCGGGCAGTTCGCGCTCGAAGGCGAGATCGTTTCCGTGGCGGCGCTCGCGGGCGGCCACATCAACGACTCCTTCCGGGTGGACGTGGAGGCTGGTGGTGGGGGCCGCGCCTACCTGCTGCAAGCGCTGAACCGGCGGGTGTTCCCCCACCCCGATCTGGTGATGGACAATGTGACCCGCGTGACACGGCATCTCGCGTCCCGTCTCGAAGCGGCCGGGGTCGCCGACCGGGAACGACGCGCGCTGCGCCTCGTGCCGACTCGCCGCGGCGTCAACGACTGGTACAAGGAGCCGGATGGGAGATGCTGGCGGGCGTTTCCTTTCATCACCGGGGCCGTAACGCTCGATCGCGCGCGCACGCCCGAGGACGGCTGCAAGGCGGGACGCGCGTTCGGCGATTTCCAGCGCCAGCTGGCCGCCTACGACGGGCCGGCGCTGCACAAGACGCTCCCCGGCTTTCACGACGCGGCCGCCCGGTTCGCCCGGCTCGAGCGCGCGGCGCGGGCCGATTCGTGTCGCCGGGCGGCGGCGGCGGCGGCGGAAATCGAAGCCGTGATGGCGCAGCGCTCGCTGGCGGACGTGCTCCCGCCGCTCATCGAATCGGGGGAGGTTCCGCGGCGGATCGTGCACAACGACGCGAAGATCGCCAACGTGCTCCTGGACGAGCGGACCGGCGAACCGCTGTGCGTGGTGGATTTGGACACGGTGATGCCGGGCTCCGCGCTGTGGGATTTCGGCGACCTGGTCCGTTCGACGGTGAGCGACGCGGCGGAGGACGAGGAAGACCCGGCGCGGGTGGAGGTGCGCGTGCCGGTGTTCGCGGCGCTGGTCCGCGGGTACCTCGAGGCGGCCGGCACGCTGCTCGTGCCGCGCGAGCGCGCGTTGCTGGGGTTCGCCGGGCGGCTCATCACGCTCGAGCAGGCGGTCCGGTTCCTCACCGACCATCTCGAGGGTGACCACTACTACCGGATCGCGCGGCCCGGGCACAATCTCGTCCGCTGCCGCGCCCAGCTGGCGCTGTTCCGTGGGCTCTCCGCCCACGCCGCGCAGCTGGACGCGATCGTGGCGGAGCAAGGGGACTGATGCTGCGACGCATCTCCTTCACCGCCGCATGCGTCATGGTGCTCGCGCGGGGAACGCTGGCGGCCCAGCAGGTGCCCTACGGCCTGGGACGCTGGGAGCCGGACTCGACGGGAAACGAGCGCGCCGTAGTGCACGTCGCCGATTCGGGCGCCGCGGTACGCGTGCACATTCCCTGGCGCCGGCGCGACGCGCACCCCGAAACCAAGCGCATCATCGTCGTGGCCGCCGGGACCGGCGCGCGCGTCGCGAACGTCGCGGCCGTCGCCGTCAACCGCGAGTACGGCGATCTCATCTTCGAGCCTGCCGCCGGCCCGGGCGATTACTACGTGTATTACCTCCCCTACCAGGGGACCTTCCGCTCCAACTATCCGCGCATCACCTGGCGCCCGCCTGATTCGACCGCGGCTCCGGCGTGGCTCGCGCACTGGCGCGGCGCTTGGGCTTCGCTGCCGCCCGCGACCGTGACGGCGTTCCAGGCGGTGGACTCGATGAGCGGCGTCTGGCCGATGGAAGTGATCGCCACGCGCGCCGAGGCCGAGTCGCTCGCGGCGCAGCATCCGGGCGCACACCTCCTGCTGTTTCCTGAAGACCGCACGCGACCGATCAAGATGACCGACGACCTCCCTTCCTGGTGGATCGAAGCAGGGGCGAACGGCCCCGTGACCGGCGAGGCGTTGCGCGGCGAGTTTTACGTGTTTCAGGTCGGCGTCTGGGCCGCGGATCGCGCGCTGGACAGCATCACGGTGCGGTTCAGCGACCTCGCAGGCCCCGGCGGGGCGCGCATCCCCGCGGGCGCGTTTTCATCGTTCAATACGGGCGGCGTGGACTGGCAGGGCCATGCGTTCGCGCGGCGCGTGCAGCTGGCCGCAGGCAAGGTGCAGGCGCTGTGGTGCGGCGTGATGGTCGCCGAGGATCAGGCTCCCGGACCCTACGAGGGCACGCTCACGGTGTCGTCATCCGGCGGGGCGGCGACCCTGCCCGTGCATCTCACCGTGTCGCCGCACTGGATCGCGCATCACGGCGACGACGAGCCGTGGCGGCTGTCGCGGTTGCGCTGGCTCGACTCCCGGCTCGCCCGGGATACGGGGATCGTGCGGCCGTACGCACCGGTGCGGGTGGACGGCACCCGGCTGTCGGTCTTGGGTCGCGAGGTGCGGCTCGCGCCCTCGGGATTGCCCGCAGGGATCACGAGCTACTTCACCGAAGAGATGACGGCGATCGGCCACCGGGGACGGGACGTGCTCGCCGCTCCCATCGCCCTGGTAGTCGAGGATTCCGGTGGACGGCCGATGTCGTGGAACGCGACCGGTGTTCAGGTCACGCACCAGCAGCCCGGTGCCGCCGTCTGGACCGCACGCAGCACCGCAGGGTCGCTCGCACTCTCAGTCACGGGGGAGCTCGAGTTCGACGGCAACATCGAGTACACGCTGGCGCTCGTGGCCCGGACCTCCGCCGTGGTGCGCGACATCCGGCTCGAGATCCCGTTCGCCCGGGACGTGGCCCGCTATCTGATGGGGATGAACCGGCCGGGCGGCACGGCGCCGGCGAGCTACGACTGGACCTGGGACGTGAAGCGGAACCAGGATGCGGCCTGGGTGGGCGACGTGAACGCCGGGTTGCAGTTCACCCTCAAGGACGACCACTACGTCCGCCCGTTGAACACGAACTTCTACCAGCTGCGGCCGCTCGTGCTCCCCGCGAGCTGGTCGAACGGCGGAGCGGGGGGATGCCGGTTCCGCGCCGCGCCGTCGGCCTACATGGTGCGCTGCTACAGCGGCGCGCGCACCCTGGTGCCGGGCGACACGCTGTTCTTCAATGTCCGTCTCCTGTTGACGCCGTTCCATCCGATCGACCCGCGTGCCCAGTTCACCACGCGCTACTTCCACGCCTACCAGCCGATTCCGGAGGTCGCGGCGACGGGCGCCAACGTCATCAACGTCCATCACGCGACGGCGGTCAACCCGTACCTCAACTATCCCTTCCTGCGGCCTGCCGAGATGCGCGCGTACGTCGATTCGGCGCACGCGGCGGGGATGCGGGTGAAGATCTACTACACGGTCCGCGAGCTCACCTATCACGCGCCGGAATTGTGGGCGCTGCGCAGTCTGGGAGACGAAGTATTCGCCGACGGGCCGGGCGGAGGGCATTCCTGGCTCCAGGAGCACTTCGGGTCGCACTACATCACCGGCTGGGTGGTTCCCGAGCTCAAGGACATCGCGATCGTCACGAGCGGCATCTCGCGCTGGCACAACTACTACGTGGAAGGCATGGACTGGCTCGCGCGCAACGATGCGATCGACGGCATCTATCTGGACGATGTGGCGTTCGATCGCATCACGATGCAGCGCATCCGGCGGGTGCTGGAGCGCAACCGGCCGCACCCGCTGATCGATCTCCACTCCGCCAACCAGTACGATCCCAACGACGGCTTCGCCTCGAGCGCCAATCTCTACCTCGAGCACTTTCCCTACATCGATCGCCTCTGGTTCGGCGAGTATTTCCACTACGACTCGACCCCGCCCGATTACTGGCTGGTGGAGCTCTCCGGGATCCCCTACGGCCTGATGGGAGAGATGCTCGAGGGCGGGGGCAACCCCTGGCGCGGGGCGGTCTTCGGCATGACCAACCGGCTGCCCTGGACGGGGGGAGACCCCCGGGCCATCTGGAGGCTGTGGGACGATTTCGGGATCGCCGACGCGCGGATGATCGGCTGGTGGGTGCGCGCGAATCCGGTGCAGACGGGTCGCCCCGACGTGCTGGCCACGACCTATCTGAAGAAGGGGCGGGCGCTGGTGGCGATCGCCTCCTGGGCCCGCGACACGGTGGACGTGACGTTGCGCGTCGACTGGGGGGCGCTGGGGATCGATCCGCGGCGGGCCATGCTCACCGCGCCGGCGGTCGACAAGGTCCAGCCGGCGGCCGCAATCCGCCCCGGCGAACCGATCCGCATCGCTCCGGGGAGGGGCGTGCAGTTGATCCTCGGCGCCCGTTCGCCCTGATCTCTTCATGAACACATCTGGCTTCCTTCACACTCTGCCGGGCACTATGGGGGGCGAGCCCTGCCTACCCGGGAAATGCCCGCCGCCCGGGCAGGTTGTTGACAGAAGTCCGTTCGCGCGTTAGCACAAAAGTCGGGTTAAAGTCCCTTCACAGATCGAGGAGACATGCTATGAAACGGGTGCGGTGTCTGGCCGGTGCCCTCCTCGCCGTCCTCTGGGTGGCACCACTTCACGCGCAACAGCCTGTTGGAACGATCCGCGGTCGCGTCACCGACGCCGGCACGCAGCAGCCGATCCACGGGGTCTCGGTGATGTTCGGGACCCGCGGCGCGCTGACCCAGGCGGACGGGCGCTACGTCCTGAGCGGGCTCCCGGCGGGCACGGACAGTCTGCGGGTCAGGATGATCGGCTACGCGCCGACGTCCCAGCTCGTCACTGTGGCTGCGGGGGACTCGACGACGGTCGATTTCGCCCTCACCGCCCAGGCGGTGGCCCTGTCGGAGCTCGTGGTGATCGGCTACGGCGAGGAGCGGGCGGGGAACCTCCCGACCGCCGTAAAGCAGGTGACCTCGGCGGAGTTCAACACGGGGCGCATCGTCACGCCGCAGCAGCTCATCCAGAGCAAGGTCGCGGGCGTGCAGGTCGTGGACAACAACGAGCCGGGTGGCGGTATCTCGATCCGCATCCGTGGCGCGACCTCGATCAACGCCAGCAGCGAGCCGCTCTATGTGGTCGACGGCGTGCCCGTGGGGACCGGCGCCGGCGGCGGCATCTCCGCCGGCCGGGACGCCCTGAACTTCCTGAACCCGGGCGACATCGAGAGCATGACCGTGCTCAAGGACGCGTCGGCCGCCGCGATCTACGGCGCCAACGCCGCCGCCGGCGTGGTGCTCATCACGACGAAATCCGGGCGCGGTCGGCCGCAGATCGAGTACAGCGGCAGCGCGTCCGCGTCGTCGGTCACCCGGCTGCCGGCCATGTTGGACGCCGCCCAGTTCCGCGCGGCGGTGCAGCAGTACGCGCCGCAGAACGTCCCTCAGCTCGGCACCGCGAACACCGACTGGTTCGGCCAGGTGGACCGCACCGGGATCGGCCAGCAGCATGACTTCGCCGTCACGGGGTCCGGCCAGACCAACAACTACCGTCTCTCGGTCGGCTATCTCAATCAGGACGGCATCATCAAAGGGACCACCGCCGAACGGGTGTCCCTCGGGTTCAACTATCAGCAGCGCCTCTTCGACGATCGCCTGAACGTGCGCACCAGCCTCAAGGGGTCGCGCGCGTTCGACCGGTTTACGCCAGGCGGCGTGCTCTCCAACGCGGCGCAGATGGGGCCGTCGCAGCCGGTATTGGATCCCACGAGCACAACGGGCTACTACAACTGGCCGAACAACACGCTGCAGTCGGCGGACAACCCGGTGGAGATCCTCAATCTGGCGAAGGCGCAGGGCACGACCTTCCGCAGCGTCGGGAACATGCAGGCCGACTACAGCCTGCCCTTCCTCGAGGGGCTGAGCGCGAACCTCAACATCGGCTACGACGTCACCAAGGTCACGCAGGAGACCTTCAACGCGCATGCCCTGCACGCGGAGCTGAAGACCGGGCAAGGCGGTTTCGATTATCAGACGCAGCCGAGCCAGGTGAACACGGGGATGGACATGTTCCTGAAGTACGCCGCCCCGCTGCGCGCCGTGCCCGGCAACGTCGAGCTGGTCGGCGGCTACTCGTATTCCCAGTCGCACGCCGAGTACCCCTCGCTCACGCTGACGGGTCTCAGCACCGACCTCCTCACCACCAACGGCATTCCGACCGCGCAGAACGTCTCGCCCTTCCTCGACATCGAAGACAGCAAGCTGATCTCCTTCTTCGGGCGGGCGAACTACAACCTCAACGACCGCTGGATGGCCTCGCTGAGCCTGCGGCGTGACGGTTCCTCGCGCTTCGGGCCGAACAACGCCTGGGGGACCTTCCCCTCGGCGGCGCTCGCCTGGCGCATCTCCCAGGAGCCGTTCCTGCGGAACGTCGCGGCGATCTCCGACCTGAAGCTGCGGGTTTCATGGGCCAAGACCGGCAACCAGGCGTTCAGCAACTATCAGCAGTTCTCGACCTACCTGGTGGGCAACTCCCAGGCGCAGGTGCAGTTCGGCAACTTCTTCGTCAACACCATTCGCCCCAGCGCGGTCGATCCGAACATCAAGTGGGAAGCGACCAACTCCCTCAACTTCGGCGTCGACTACGGCTTCTCGAATCAGCGCTTCAGCGGCTCGATCGACGTCTACTCCAAGAAGACCAGCGACCTGATCTTTACGGTGCCGATCGCGGCCGGGACGAACTTCTCGAATTTCCTCACGACGAACATCGGCAGCATGAAGAACACCGGGGTCGAGCTCAGCCTGAGCGCCCTGGTGCTCAACCCGGGCGCGGGCGGCCTGCACTGGACCGCCGACTTCAACGCGGCCCACAACTCGAACGAGCTGACGAGCATCAATCCGGTCGCCGGCGGCGCGCAGCAGATCCTGGTCGGGGGCGTGGCCGGCGGCGTGGGCACCACGATCCAGGTGCTCGAGCCGGGCGTGCCCGTCAACTCCTTCTTCGTGTGCCGGCAGGCGTACCAGGGCGGGAAGCCGGTGGAGAACAGCTATCTGGACGCGAGTGGCGCCACGGTGACGGGCTGTCTCAACACCAACCGTCGGGCGTTCCACGATCCGGCGCCGAAATGGATCCTGGGTCATTCGTCCTACCTGACCTACGGCAAGTTCGACTTCGGCTTCACGCTGCGGGCCTACCTGGGGAACTACGTGTACAACAACGTCGCGTCCAACCTGGGTACCTACCAGGAGCTCAACCGGGCGTCGCCCTACAACCTGCATGCCTCGGTGCTGAAGACCGGCTTCATGAGCCCGCAGTATCTGTCCGACTACTACGTGGAGAACGGCGCGTTCCTGCGCATGGACAACCTGAGCGGCGGTTACTCGTTCACGTACCGGGGCGAGCAGATGCGGGTCTACGGCTCGGTGCAGAACGTGTTCACCATCACCGGCTACAGTGGCGTCGATCCGACGGCAGGGCTCATCGGCATCGACAACAACATCTATCCGCGCGCGCGCACCGTCACCGGTGGCCTGAGCGTCCGGTTCTAGGGGGGGGACGAGACATGAACACACGCATGTGGCAGGCGCTCTCCGTCGCGGCCGCCCTCTTCACCGTGGGCCTGGCGGCATGCACCGATACGACGGTGGAGCCGAAGAGCACCATCACCGACGCCAACATCTTCAACGATCCGAACTCCTACCGGGCGTTCCTCGCGAAGATCTACGGCGGGCTGGCCCTCAGCGGCCAGCAGGGCCCGGCCGGGCAACCGGACATCTCGGGCATCGACGAGGGATTCTCGCAGTACCTGCGGCTCTACTGGGAGACCGAGGAGCTGCCGACCGACGAGGCCGTGATCGCCTGGAACGACATCGGCCTCCCCGAGATGAACACGCAGCTCTGGACCGCGCAGTCGAACATGGTCGTGGCGATGTATTACCGCATCTACTTCCAGGTCTCGCTGGCGAACGAGTTCCTGCGCCAGACGACGGATGCCAAGCTGGCATCCCGGGGCGTGAGCGCTTCGCTCAGAGCCGATATCCAGACCTACCGCGCCGAAGCCCGGTTCCTCCGGGCGCTGAGCCTCTGGCACGGCATCGACCTGTTCGGCGACGTGCCGCTCGTGACCGAGGCCGATCCGGTCGGCTCCACTCCGCCGAAGCAGAGCACTCGGGTGGACGTGTACAACTTCATCGTGAGTGAGCTGAACGACATCAAAGGAAGTCTGCCGGCGGCTGGCCCGAATACGTACGGCCGTGCCACACCCGGGGCCGCGGACATGCTGCTGGCCGAGCTGTACCTGAACGCGGGCGTGTACACCGGCACGCCGAACTATGCCGGTGCCCTGAATGCGGCGTCGTCCGTCATCGGTTCGGGCGCGTACAGCCTGGATCCCAATTATCACCGGATGTTCCTGGCCGACAACAACACGTCGCCCGAGATCATCTTTCCCATTACGCAGGACGGGCTGAAGACGCAGACGTGGGGCGGCGTGACGTTCCTGGTGCACGCCTCCTGCGGCGGCAGCATGAGCAATACCACGTACGGCATCGACGGTTGCTGGTGGGGCCTGCGCCTGAAGCCGGAGGCGTACAACAACTTCGCCGCCGGGGACGGTCGCGCGTCGTACTTCTATACG
>DATGDE010000094.1:0-10520 GCA_035311125.1 Gemmatimonadales bacterium | reverse complement strand
GACGAACACCGAGGCGAACGACGTGTGGCGCCGGGACTGGGCGTCGAACGGCGAGATGCGCACCAGACGATGCACGCCGATCTCCGCCCGCAGCAAGCCGTAGGCGTACTGCCCCCGGATCTCGAGCTCCGCCCGCTTGATCCCCGCCTCTTCCCCGGGCTCGAGGTCGAGCAGCTCGACCGTGAAGCCGCGTCGCTCGGCCCACCGGGTGTACATGCGCACGAGCATCTCGGCCCAGTCCTGCGACTCCGTGCCGCCGGCACCCGGATGAATGTGCAGCAGCGCGTCCCGGGCATCATCCGGCCCGCGCAACAGGTTGCGGAGCTCGAGCGCCTCCAGCTCGCGGGCGATCTTCTCGGCCTCGTCATCCAGACCACGCTGCAGGCTGAGATCGACATGACTCTCCGCCTCCATGAGCTCGGCCAGTTCCCGGGCCTCGTCCACCCGCTTCCGGAGGGCGCTGTACGGCTCCAGCCAGCGCTTCAGTCCCTTGACCTCCTCGACCACCTTCTTGGCCCGGTCCTGATCGCTCCACACGCCGCCGTCCGCCATGATCCCCTCGAGCTCGGTGAGGCGGGAGGTCTTGGCAGCGACGTCAAAGCAAGCTCCGGAGATCCTGGAGCCTGCGATCGAACTCGAGAAACCGGTCTACCTCGGCCACGGGTCATTCCTTTGTCGCATGGGCGGTTACGATACGAGCCGCCCCCCTTTGCCCAGCGGGGAGCGGCTCCTCATCCTTCCCGCAATATCGACGGTTCGCCCCGGTTTCTCTACCCCTCGAGGCGTTCCGATCCGTCTAGAAGAGCTTCTTTCCCCCGGCGAGTATCTCGTTCAGCGCTTCGGTCCAATAGGGCGTGCCGTCGGCCATGTCCCGTCCCACCTGTTCGACGTACTCGAGCCAGCTCTTCTCGATTTCATCCTTGAACAGCTGCGGCAAGGTGCCGTCCCGGATCCCCTGCTGGCGCTTCTCGGGGTGGTAGACGAGCATGTCCGAGATCAGCGCCCGTGCGAGCCGACGCGCCTTCTGCTTGGGGTCCTGCACCAGGAACGGATTGACCGGCCGCAGCGGCCCCGTCCTCCGCGGCTCCGGAGCTGCTGCAGGCGCTGCCTGCGGCGGCGCGACCGGCGAGCCGCCCCCAACGGGCATGGCCGGAGGGGCAGCCGCCGGACGCGGAGCCGACGGTGGTGCGACGGGAGGAGGCGGCGGCGCAGCCGGGACGAATGGCGCCCGCCGCGGGGCCGGCGGGGCCGCAGGGGCCGGGGCCACGGGAGCGGCGGCCGGCGCCGGCGGAGGGCTCGCCGGACGCACGAATGGTGGCGGCGCTGCCGGGGTCGGAACGACCGGCCGCACCCGCGGTACCGCCGGGGGGGCGGCGAGCGGCGGACGCGGGACCGGTGGCGCGATGGGAGGGCTGAACGGTCGCGGCGGTATCGAAGGAGGTGCAGGTGGTCGCACCGGCGGCGCCGCCGCTGGACGACTCGGAGGCGCGGCCGGGGCCACGAATGGCGGGCGGCCGAACGGCCCTGGGGTCGGCGGCGCTGGTGCCGCGCGCGGCGCAGTCGGTGCGGGCGCTGGCGCCGGGGCAAATGTCGCGGGCGGTGCAAGCGGGGGCGCCGGCGGTGGGGGCGGTGGCGGCGCAGGCGGCTGCGGCGTCGGGGTGAAAACGGGAGCGATCGGCGTGCTGACCCGGGCGACCGACTGGGGAACCGCGGCGGGAGACGCAGCCATGGTGGCGCCGGTCATGGCGCTCGCGCCGTCGGCCTGGACCGCGAAGACGTTACCGCAGACGGCGCACCGTGCCCGAACGCCCGAGGCGGGGACCTTGGCAGGATCCACCCGGTAAATGGTTTCGCACGACGTGCACGTAACGTTCACTGCGACGACCTCGCGCTCGATCTCGCGTTCGGTTCCAGTGCGCCCGACTCGGCATCGTGGCGCCGATCGACCACGAACACCGACCCGGGTTGGGTCTTGGCGTAGCTCTTCATTTCCGTGGCCAACTCGCTCACTTGCGCCGGATGAGCGAAGCGCCGGTGCTCGTTGGTCACGATCCCGATGGACAGCGTCATCAGGGGAACGCGGTGCAGTTGCCCGCGGCGGTCCTTCCCGAAGTAATAGCCCGCCCGTCGATCCTGCTCATTGTACTGGAACGGGATCAGCGTGTCGAACACGGAGAGCACTTCGGTGCAGACCTCCGGGATATCGGGGACCGGAATGATGAAGATGAAGTCGTCCCCCCCGATATGCCCCACGAAGCCCCCCCGCTGGACCAGGCCTTTGACCACGTCATGCAGAATGCGGGACACGAGGTAGATGACGCGGTCCCCGTCGTAATAGCTGTAGCGGTCGTTGTACTCCTTGAAGTGATCGAGATCGGCATAGCATACCGCGAACCGCTCTCCGTTTTCCATGCGGCGCCGGATGTCGCGCTCGATCTCCGTCGTCCCGGGCAGTCGCGTCGAGGGGTTGACGGCCACATCCCGCGCCGTCCGGGTGAGCAACGCCTCGAGGCGGCCTGTCAGCTCGCTCGGCTCGAACAACGGCGTGATCACCTCGTCCGCACCGGCGGAGAACCACTCCATGACCCGCTCGGTCGTGTGGCGGCCGCTCACCGCGACCAGCGGCGCGATGGCCGTAAACGGGTCCATCTTGAGCCGCCGGCACAGCTCCAACCCCCGTGGCCCGGTGGCATCCGCATCCACGAGCACCAGGGTGGGCAAGGCGCGCAACACCATCTGCTCGAGCTCGGTCGGGTCGAAGACCGGGATCAGCGTCCTCCCGCTGCCCTGCATCCAGCGCTCCAGGAACTCCGGAGCGGAACGGCCAGTCGCGGAAAAGAAGAGGATCGTGGGGCGCGTCCGCAACCGGCACCTCGCGTAAGGGTCGAGCGCGCCTAAACTTAGGCCACTCGGGCTCGCGTGTCAAACAAACCAGGCGGCGATCGCCAGAATGGCGTACACCGCGAGCAACTGAGCCCCTTCGAACCAATGGGATTCCCCATCGAGCGCGATCACCGTCACGATCAGGGCGGCCAATCCCAGGGCGATGACCTCGAACGCCGTGAACACGAGGTGCATCGGCTGGCCGAGCAGCACCCCGGCCAGCACGAGCAGTGGCGCCACGAAGAGGGCGACCTGGGTGCTGGAACCGAGCGCGATGGTAAGGGCGAGGTCGGTTTGCCCCTTGCGCGCGGCGGCCACAGCGGATGCGTGCTCGGCGGCGTTGCCGATGAGGGGAATGATCATCAGGCCCACAAAGAACTCGGACCATCCCAGGCGCATCACCACCTGCTCCGTGGCATGGACGAGGATCTCGCTCTGCACCGCGACGAGCAGCGTCGCGCCTGCGAGGAGCGCCCCCGCGCGGCCGACTCCCCCGCGTCCCGGAGCCGCATGGCCCTCACGCCCCCCCACCCCGCCGCCGAACAGCTCCTTGTGCGTGACCAGCGAGAACACCAGACCCAGCGCGTACGTCGCGCCCAGCACGACCGCCACGCCTTCGGACAGACGGATCGTCCTCTGTTCGGTCGCCGCGGGATGCGTGGCGGCGAACAGCGCGGGGATGACGAGTCCCACCACCGCCAGCAGCAGCATCGCCCCGCTCGTACCCGCCGCGGTGCGGTTGAACGCGAGCGACGGCCGGCGGATTCCACCCGCCACGAGAGACAGGCCCAGGATCAGCAACAGGTTGCCCAGGATCGACCCGGTCAGTGACGCTTTGACGAGATCGAGCAGCCCTGCCCGCAAGGCCACGATGGCGAGAATCAGCTCCGCCGCGTTGCCGAACGTGGCATTGAGCAAGCCGCCGACCGTCGGCCCGGAGCGACGGGCCAGCGCCTCGGTCGCCTCCCCCATGGCGGCCGCAAGGGGGATCACGCCCAACCCCGACACCAGGAATACCGCGACGGCCGGTCCGTGGAGCAGCGCCAGGACCCAGGAGGCCGGGAGGGCGACCAGCAGCCAGCGAAGCCAAGTCACGTAAGGGCGGCGCGCTGCGCGGCGAACATCCGCAGCGTGCCGTCGCGCGCCAGATCGAGGAGACGGTCCAGTCCGGCCCGGTCGAACGTGCCGTGCTCCGCCGACGCCTGGACCTCGATCAGGCGATCGGGCTCGGCCACGACCACGTTCGCGTCCACCTCGGCCACCCTGTCCTCATCGTAGCACAGGTCGAGGCGCGGCTCACCCGCGACGACACCCACGCTCACACCCGCCACGAGCCCGCGGAACGGACTGGCGACCCCAGCCGTCCGCGCAAGCCAAGTGCAGGCGTCCGCCAGCGCCACCGCGGCGCCGGTGATCGCCGCCGTCCTGGTGCCGCCGTCCGCCTGCAGCACATTGCAATCGAGGCGAATGGTGTGTTCGCCGAAGTCGAAGCCGGTCAGTGCGGCCCGCAGGCTGCGGCCGATGAGCCGTTGGATCTCGTGCGTGCGGCCACCCGCCCCCTGCCGCTCGCGCGGCGTGCGGTCCCGTGTCGCGCGCGGCAGCATGGCGTATTCGGCCGTCACCCACCCGAGGCCGGAACCCTTGCGCCACCCCGGGACGCTCGCTTCGACCGACGCCGTGCACAACACGGCCGTTCCGCCGAGGCGGACGAGACAGGATCCTTCGGCGTTTGGATTCGCGCCTCGCTCGAGCGTGAGCGAGCGCAGGGCGCTCGGGGGGCGTCCGTCGGGGCGCGACGGTGATGGGACCGTAGGCATGGTGGAGAGGATGTGGAGGGATCGCGCCGCGCGCTAGAAGGCGATGGCGACCCGAATGCGCGACCCGGGTAGCCGGCCCATCCAGGTCGTCTCCACGTTCGTCTCGCGCCGCAGGCTCGCGGACAGACGGCTGGAGATCAGGGCGTCGATCGCACTCGCCAGGTGATTGGCCAGCAGCAGGCCCAGCTGGTTCTGGGAGCTGCGGAACGCGTCGTCGCTGGAGCGGATCGTCGCGCGGTACTCCTCCTGCTCGAGCGACGCGTCGCGCCACGACCAGCGGAAGTCCGGCCCCACGGCGTGGGCGCGATAGAAGGCCAGCGCGTCGAGGTAGAGTGCCGAGCCGGGAGGCGGGGGGTTGTTCGGATCCGGGAAGAAGGTGTGCTGCGCCGTCGCCCAGACGAAGCCGTTGTAGGTCGTCGGATCGTCCTCCGGAATGACCGCCCCGGCGGGATCCGGATTCCGGTTGTATTCGCCGCTCGCGGTGTAGCGCTCCATCTGTTCGTAGTACTCGAACACGGTGTCGCGCCGCACCGGCGCGAACCCACGGCGCGCGACCGCGAACGCCAGGTCGCGATACCGCACGGCGCCACGGCGCCCGTCATGCCGGAGCTGGAGAAATCGCGTCAGCAGGAAGGCCTCGGCCGCCAGGTACACCATCCCCCGATCCTGATGCTTCAGCAGTTGTCCCGAGCCCGGGACAATCAGCGACGCCACGGGCGGCAGCCACAATCGTGATCGGGCGCGGGCGGTCACGGAATCGAGCCCCTGCCCTGCCGCCGCGGGTGCGGTGGCCAGAACGAGAGCCGCGATCGAGAGCCGCCTCAGAACACCACCCGGAAGGAGAGAAAGGTGGGGTTTGCGGCGAGCAGATCGGTATGCGTCATGAAGGTCTGCGCGAGATCGACACCGATCGAGCGGGTGGCGACGCCGAGACCGATGCTGGGCCCCGACATGCCGTCGTGCACGAACGCGTAGCCCCCTCGCACCCGCACGACCTCGCGGTACCCCAGATCGACGCCCACGCGCACGTCCGGCGTTCCCGTTTCCTGCCACGGGCTCTCCACGTCCGCCGCCACTCGCATGTCGAAGCGATCGGCATCGGGAAGATCCGTGACCGGGCGGAGCTGCACGCGGTAGGCGGCCCCGACGACCAGGCGCGTCGGCAGGGGATCGGCCTGATCGTTGTTGTTCACCTGGAGCGGGAACCCCAGGTTGCGCAGCGCAATGCCGACGCGCAGCGCGTGGTCGGGACCGACGCTGAACTGACCGCCCAGGTCCAGCGCGTGCGTCACCCCCTGCCCGCCGCCCGGCACGCCGGCACACCCGATTCCCCGGCATTGCACCTGGAACTCGATCAGCTTGTAGGTCACCCCGAGCGAGACGACGCCGCTGAACTGCGTCGCGTAGCTGGCGAGCAGGGCGAAGTTGCGCGACGTGACGGTGCCGACCGTCGTGCCGGTGGCGGAGTCGGTGACGGGGATGTCTCCATAGTCGAGCAGCTCGAACGCGGCCCCGAACACGCCGATGCTGTGGCGCGGGAAGAACGCCGTCAGGGCGCTGGTGATCCCAGCCGCGAGGTGCGCGCTCTGCAGCGTGACCTCGTTGGAGGCGAGCGACCCGAGCCCGGCGGGATTCAGAAACACCGCCTCACCCCGCCCGTCGAGTGCGGCCGCCGTCTGGCCCATCCCGACCGACTGGGCCCCGACGGGCAGCAGCAGAAACAGCGCACCAGCGTTGAGCGGCTGGTCCTGGGCAAGCAGGCCGACAGCAGGAGGGGAGGACAGCGCGAGGCAGGCGACGGCGCTTCTCCACCCGCGCATCAGAAACCCTTCGCCTCGTCGATCAGCATGATGTGGATGTCGTCTTCCACCGCGTAGATCAGCCGGCAGGCGTGACACACCAGCTCCTCGGCCGGGCCGGTCCGGTACTCCAGCGGCCCTTTGCACTTCGGGCAGACGAGGATCTCCAGCAACTCGGCAGCGAGGCTCATCAGTCGTACCCCAGGCGCCGGAGGACCGGGTCCTTGCGACGCCAGTTCTCCAGCACTTTCACGTGCAGGTCCAGGTAGACGGGTCCGCCCAGCAAGGCCTCGATACGCGCGCGCGCGGCGCTACCGATCGCCTTTATGGTACGTCCCTTCTCCCCGATGACGATTCCTTTCTGGCTCTCCCGCTCCACGTACACCACTGCCCGAATATACGCCGGGCGCTCATTCTCCCGGAACTCGTCGATCTCGCAAGCGATGCTGTAGGGCAGCTCCTCCTCGAGCAACTCGAACGCCGCCTCGCGAACGTACTCGGCGGCGAAGAACCGTAAGGGCTGCGTCGCCAATTCGTCCGGCTGATAATGGAAAGGCCCAGGCGGCAGGCACTCGGCCAGCCGGTCGAGCAGTGCCTCGAGCCCTTCCCCGGACACAGCCGACACGACCAATGCGTCGCCGGCCGGACGGCTTGCCGGCGGAACGAGATCGCACTTCGTATACACCGTGACCACCGGCGCGGCCGGCGCCCGGTTGAG
Organism: Gemmatimonadales bacterium; assembly: GCA_035311125.1. Classification (GTDB taxonomy): domain Bacteria; phylum Gemmatimonadota; class Gemmatimonadetes; order Gemmatimonadales; family GWC2-71-9; genus DASTHG01. Next base: position 3,303 of record DATGDE010000094.1, on the reverse strand, counting down.
GCCGGCGATACGCTCGAAGGGCGGCGCCGGATACTCGGGCAGCGGGTGCAGGTACGCAATGACCTCCGCGTCCGCCACCGTGCGCAGGGCGGCCTCTTTCATCTTCTCCTGCAGCCGGTACTTCGGCTCGAGCAGCCCCGGGGGATCGGTGAAAATGAACTGGTCCTCTCCACGAGTCAGCAACCCCACGACGGGCGCCCGGGTAGACTGCGCCTTGGGCGACACGATCGCCAGGGGCTCCCGCACCAGCGCGTTCAGGAGGGAGGACTTGCCCGCGTTCGGCAGGCCGGCGAGCACTACGGTGCCGCAGCGAGTCATGACGCGTAGCGCACGGCGGTGAGGGCGGCCTGTCCCAGGCTGATCCCCCCGTCGTTGGCCGGCACCGCGTGATTGACCCACACCTCGACCGACTCCTGCTCGAGCAGTCGCTTGAGATCGCGGAGCAGGAGATCGTTCTGGAACACGCCGCCCGACAACACGACCGTGGCGGTCTGCCGGGCGCCGCACAGCACGACGCACGCCCGGCGCAGACCGTGCGCGACGCCCGCCTGGAACGCCCGTGCGATCTCGGACCTCGCGCGGCCGCGTTGCCGGTCGCGCGCCACGGCGAGCAGCAAGGGCCGGAAATCGAGCTCAGTTCCGGTGAACGGGAACGGGTACGGCTCGGCCTCCGGCGACGTGCGGGCGAGGTGCTCGAGCCAGACGGCGGCCTGTCCCTCGAACGTCACCGCCCGCGTGAACCCCAGCAGGGCGGCGGCCGCGTCGAACAGGCGCCCGGCCGACGTGGTGGCGAACACGCGTGTCCCGGTTTCCAGCAGGCGCATCACGTCACCGTAGCGTGCCGGAAACGAGAATGGCGCGGCGGCGACGTCGGGCAACGCCTCCACCTGCTGGAGGAAGCCCGCGGCCGCCTGGACGGGATGCCGGGCCGCCGCGTCGCCGCCGACCAGCGCCGCGGGACGCAGGTGCGCAACGCGCTCAAAGCCCTGCTCCAGACTCCCCACGAAGAGCTCTCCCCCCCAGATCGTGCCGTCGTCGCCGTAGCCCGTGCCGTCGAAACTGACGCCAAGAACCCGCCGTCCCCAGGCGGCGCGCTCGGCGAGCACGGAGGCGACGTGCGCCCGATGGTGCTGGAACGCGAGCCGCGCGCCGGCCGGGACCTGCTCGGCCTGCCTGGTCGAGCGATACTGCGGATGCGCGTCGTGCGCGACCACGAGCTCGGCCGGGTCCACCCGATACATCTCGAGCAGGTCGGCGATGGTGCGCTCGAAGGCTTCGAAGGCCGAGAAGTCGTCCAGATCCCCGATGTGCTGGCTCACGAACGCCTGCCCGTCCACGACCAGCGTCAGGGCGTTCTTGAGGTCGGCGCCCAGGGCCAGGATCGGCCGGGTGGTGGGAAACGTCGCGACCGAGCCGGGCGCATACCCCCGGCTCCGTCGCAACGTCGTCGGGCCGCAGGCGCCGTCGCACACCACGGAGTCCTCCACGCGCCGTGCGATCGGCCGCTCGCCCACGAGAAACGCGTCGGCGAGTCCCGAGAGTCGCGCGAAGGCGTCCGCGTCCTCGTAGGCGATGGCTTCGTTGGAGCGATTGGCGCTCGTCATGACGAGGACGTCGGGCGCCCCGGCAGCGAACAACAGGTAATGCAGCGGCGTGTAGGGGAGCATCACCCCCAGATCGCGATTGTCCGGCGCGACGCCGGACAGCTCGACGCGCGCCGGAGCCAGCACGATCGGCCGCGCGGGCGAGGTGAGCAGCGCCTGGGCGGCGGGCGACAGCTCGACCAGCCGGCGGGCAACGGCGAGGTCGCGCGCCATCAGGGCGAACGGCTTTTCCTTGCGGAACTTGCGTTCGCGCAGCGCGGCGACGGCGTCGCGGTTGCGTGCATCGCAGGCCAGGTGGTAGCCGCCGAGCCCTTTCACCGCGACGATGCCGCCGTCGCTCAACAGGGCCGCAGCCTCGCGGATGACGTCGGCGTCGCTCCCAGCGGCAGTGCCCGCACCGTCTCCCGCGCGGAGGTGATAGTGCGGCCCGCATGCGGGACACGCCACCGGTTGTGCGTGGAAGCGGCGGCTCGCCGGATCGCGGTATTCGCCGGCGCAGCGCGGGTCCATGGTCCAGGCTGCCATGGTCGTGGCGGCGCGGTCGTAGGGGAGGCCGAGGATGATGGAATAGCGCGGCCCGCAGTCAGTGCAGTTGATGTAGGGATACTGGAAGCGCGGGTCGGCGGCATCATCCAGCTCGTGGAGGCAGCGCTCGCAGACGGCGAGGTCGGGCGAGATGCGCACGGTCGGCTGCCGACGGCCGGCGCTCTCCCGGATGACGAAGTCGCTCGCGCCGGAGGCCTGAACCGGCTCGACCTCCACGCCAGCGATCGTGGCCGCCGGGGGCGCCTGGTCGGTGAGGTCGCGCAGGAACGCGTCCAGGCCCTCGCCCGCCCCTTCGACGTGGATTTCCACGCCGTCGTCGCCGTTGAGCACCCAGCCCGCCAAGGCGTGGGTGCGGGCGAGGCGGAACACGAAGGGTCGGAAGCCCACACCCTGGACGACGCCACGAATGCGGACGGAGAGTGCGCTGATCATCGGATCGCCGCTGGAACGCGAGATGACTGTATCTGCTTCTCGTCCAATGAGTTACTGCCGGAACGCGGGCTTGTCAAAGGGGTGAACGGGGGCAGCAGGGAAAAAAACACGAGGCCCGCTCGAGTACAGGCGAGCGGGCCTCGAAGGGACGCTGGCGGCGGCCTACTCTCCCACCCCCTCTCAGGGGCAGTACCATCGGCGCTGACAGGCTTAACGACCGTGTTCGGGATGGGAACGGGTGTGGCCCTGTCGCGCTCGTCGCCAGCAACACTGAACCAACCGACGCGTGCGATGTGTGGTGCTGTGGGAAGCACACTAAGTCCAGCGGAGAGATCAAGCCTCACGGGCAATTAGTACGGCTCGGCTGAAGCGCTCGCGCGCCTTGCACCTGCCGCCTATCAACGTGGTAGTCTCCCACGGCCCTTTAGGGGTCTTGCGACCCGGGAGTGTTCATCTTGGGAAGGGTTTCCCACTTAGATGCATTCAGCGGTTATCCCCGCGCGACATCGCTAACCGGCGTTGCGCCTGGCGGCGCAGCCGGGACACGAGAGGTCGCTTCGTCCCGGTCCTCTCGTACTAGGGACGACATCCCTCAACACTCCAACGCCCGCACCGGATACAGACCGAACTGTCTCACGACGTTCTGAACCCAGCTCATGTGCCACTTTAACCGGCGAACAGCCGGACCCTTGGGACCTTCTCCAGCCCCAGGATGTGACAA
>DATGDE010000093.1:0-11334 GCA_035311125.1 Gemmatimonadales bacterium | reverse complement strand
CTGGTCGTAGCTGACGTAGGTCGTGCCCCACCCCTTGTCCGCCGCCACCTTCGTCAGCGCCGCCGTCAACGTCGTCTTCCCGTGGTCCACGTGCCCGATCGTCCCCACGTTCACATGCGGCTTCGTCCGCTCAAACTTTGCCTTGGCCATTGGTGCGTGTTCCTCGTCCTGTGTCAGTAGCGCTGTCAGCTGTCAGCTATCGGCTATCGGCAACACCGGTTGACATGTCCTCTGGCGCTCACCCAGGTATCGGGTCAGCCGATAGCTGATAGCCGATAGCTGAAAGCGCAGTCGTCATTTCCAAGCTCGCGACCGGGATTGAACCGGTGACCTCGTCCTTACCAAGGACGCGCTCTACCGACTGAGCTACGCGAGCGACATCCCAGCGTTACAGAGCGGGCGACGGGGCTCGAACCCGCGACCCTCAGCTTGGAAGGCTGATGCTCTACCAACTGAGCTACGCCCGCGCGCTCCCGCGCGCCCCGATGGTGGGGGAAGGATTCGAACCTTCGTAGGCCGAAGCCGGCAGATTTACAGTCTGCTCCCTTTGACCGCTCGGGCACCCCACCTGGCCCCGCGTCGTCTCGGCCGGCTCGCCGCTTGGTGCCTCCCACTGACGACGCACCCCGCGCGATCGGCCGCGGGGTGAATTGTGCATCGAGTTGCGATCTCCGCTCCGGCAACGTGAGCTGACGAAGGGACTCGAACCCTTAACCTGCTGATTACAAATCAGCTGCTCTACCAGTTGAGCTACGTCAGCTGGGTAATCGTCAAAATCTCCAGACTCATAGCTTAACCGCTCGATGCTTTTCGAGCAAGGGAAGGAGCGGGAACGAGTTAGCCCTTGGGCTTCAATAGCTCCCGGAAGGGCCCGTACGCCTGGAGCGAGGCCAACGCGAGGTCGGCGTGCACATACGCGAAATCGATCCCCTGCAGCATGGCGGATTGCAGCAGGTCGACGGCGGTCTCCTGCTCGCCCAACGCGGCATGAATCCGCGCCCGCTGGTAGGTGTTTCCGCCGAGCATGTACCGTTCGGGACTCGTTTTCAGCAGGCTGTCGAACCGCAGCGCCTCCGCCCGGTTCCCCTCGCGAGCCGCGATGGCGCCGAGGGTGCCCAGGGCCGCAAACCGGCCCATCGGGCCGACGGCGGTGGAGGAGGCAACCACACCTTGGAGCAGCCGCCGGGCGTCCTCCAACCGCCCGGCCTCGAAGTACGCCATGGCTCGGCCGAGCCCGCCATCATCCTCCCGCCCCGCCTCGGCCCGCCGTCGTTCGTACCAGGTGATGGCTCTGGCGACCGCCTCCCGGGCTCCTTCGGGATACCCGTGCGTGCGGAGCTCCGCTCCCGCCATCAACGCCACACCCCCGGGCGTCCAGGAATCCTGGGATGAGAGCTGCAGCGCTTCGTCGAGACGCTGCCGCAGTTCGTCCAGGCGGCCGAGAGCGGCCAGCGCACGCACCTCGGTGACCACCCCCCCAAGTTGCCCCGGCGCGCGGCGCCGACCCGCCGTGGCCTCCTTCAGCTCGCGACGGTGCTCGCCAAGTAAGTGCAGCGCCGTCGTCATGTCCCACGCGTAGATGTAGGATCCTCGAAACAGGCCGCGGTCCGGATCGACTCGCTCCATCGCGGCGAGCGCCTCCTGCGGGCGATTGAAGGAAAGCGCCCCAATGCTGAGCAGGAACTCGGCATCGGAGCCGGGGGCGACGCGGGCCAGCTCACGTGCGGCCTCGAGGGCGGCCGGACCATTGTCTCGCACGATGCCGGCCACCCACGCGAGATAGCTGCGATCGACTGGAGCGAGGGGTCGATTCGAGCGCTCGAGCCTGCGAACGATGGAATCCGCGCCGGCGTGATCTCCCATGTTGAGGCGGGACGCCGCCGACCAGATCATGGCCACGCTGAACGTCGAATCGCCCGCCGCCGCCCGGTCGAAATGGTTGCGGGCACCGGGAAAATCGAAGCGGGCAAAGCGATCGAGTCCCTCGACGAACTGCTGATAGGCCGCGTAGTCGGGCGGCTGACTCGCCGCGCCGGCCCAGCCGGCCAGCTTCGGGTTGAAGAGGGTCGCCAGCGCGGTCATCACCCGCTGGCGCACCTTTTCGACCGCGGCGAGGGGATTGGCGACCGAGCCGACCACCGGATCGAGCGCCCGCATCACCTTGCCGTCCCCGGCGTCGGCGATCTCGATCTGAAACCGGAGGCTATCGCCCTGCCGGTAGTACGCCCCCGACACGACGGTCCGGGCCCGCGTCTCGCGTCCCAGCGCACGGACCCCGGCAGCTCCGGAGTTCCTGGCGGCCTGCTCCGTCGCCGTGGCGGTCGTCGCCATCACGGTCACCGACGGGACGACCTCGACGAGCCCGGTCTCGGTCAGCCCCTGCGTCACCCAGTCCGCCGCCATGCGCCCGAGATTGTCGAGCGAGGAATCACCCGTGCGGTTGTCGATGGCCGCGACGACCACCCGGCCGGAGATGAGATTCGACGGCCGCCGGGCGAGGACGAGCGCGAAGCCACCGGCCAGTGCGATCAACCCGCCCCCGAGGACCGCGGCCCGCCAGCGGCGCCGGCCCGCGAACCGCCCGCGCTGCGGCAGGCTCGAACGGTGCGATGATCCGCCCAGCGCCTCGGCGAATTCGGCGACGGTCGCGAACCGATCCTCGGGCGCGGGGGCGAGGGCCCGGGAGACCGCGTGCTTCACGGCGCGCCCGCCGCCGGTCCCGGCACCGCGCAGAGCGCCGCTCGTGTCGAGCACGTCCCAGTTGTCGATCTCCCGCCCGAACGCCTTGCGCGTCGGCGGCTGGCCGGTGAGCAGTTCGAACAGCACGCACCCCAGGCTGTAGATATCGCTGCGCGCGTCCACCTGGAGGCCCATTGCCTGCTCCGGGCTCATGTAGCCCGGCGAGCCCACGGATGCTCCCGTCTGGGTGAGGGTCTGGCCGCCGGCGGCGCTGATCGCGCGGGCCACGCCAAAATCGGCGACCACGGGATGACCGCCGGAGAGCAGGATATTCTCGGGCTTGATGTCGCGGTGCACGATGCCCTGGGCGTGCGCGTATGCGAGCGCATCCGCGACGTCGACCGTGATGTGCAGGGCCTCGTCCCACGGCAGCGCCCCCTGCTTCAGGAGCTTCTGCCGCAGCGACTCTCCCTCGATGTACGGCATGACGTAGTACAGCAGGCTTCCGACCTCGCCGGCCGCGAAGATCGGGACGATATGGGGGTGGGTGAGCCGCGACGACAGCTCCACTTCACGGATGAACCGGTCGTACAGCAGGCGCGACGACAGGTCCGGCTCCAGCACCTTGATCGCCACGGAGCGCCGCGGGTGCTGCTCGGTCGCCAGGTACACCCGCGCCATGCCTCCGGCGCCGATCTGACGTTCTACCTCGTAGCGGGGGGCGAGGCCTTCACGCAGCAGGTCGATCAGTTGCGTCATCCCTGCTCAAACTAGCGGCCTGCTCGTCTCCTCGCCTCTGGCCGATTCTCCCGCCGCTGATAGTATGCAACATCATATGTTGAGACCGGCTCGCAGCTCCCCGTTCGCACGGCTGGCCGTCTACTACGTGGTGCTGGCGGGTGGGGTGTGGGCGCTCGTCGCGCGCTTCCCGGGCATCCTGGATCTCCTGGAGCAGTTCCGGGGACAATCCGCGTTGCGCGCCGGCAGCCGGGGCCGGGATCTCTCCGACGTGGCGACGGGGTTCGAGCAGTTCTCCCAAGGCGACCTCGCCCTGATCACCCTCGTGTCGATGTGCGCGGCGTTCGCGCTCGTGGTGCCCGTCGCGTACGTGTACATGGTCACGAAGCAGCGGCGCGGATACGACCAGTCCGTCGTGCAGACGGTGATCATCCTGCCCATGGTCGTCGCCAGCACGTTGATCCTGGTGCAGAACAGCATCTCGCTCGCGTTCGCCCTCGGGGCCGTGCTCGCGGCCGTACGTTTCCGCAACACGTTGAAGGACACGAAGGACGCCGTGTACATCTTCCTCGCCCTGGCGGTGGGCGTCGCGGCGGGCGTGTTCTCCCCCGCCGTCGCGGGCGTCAGCTCGGTGCTCTTCAACCTGGTCGTGCTGCTGCTGTGGCGGTTCAACGTCGGGAACATCTACGTGGACCAACGCGACCGCGTGGCGCCGCTGCGCCCCGGCGAAGCTCTACTCGGTCCGGGGAAGACGGGAGAGTTCATGGCGGTGGGCGACCCCCAGCTGTTGGCCGCCCTGACGCCGGCCGAGCTCGAGGAGGTGGCCGACCGCGCGGCGCGACTCCAGGCGTACGTCGCGGCCCGGGCCGGCGACGACAAGAAGAAACGGTTCTCGGCGGTCGTCCTGGTCCACACCACGGAGCCGAAGGCGGCACAGCAGGCGGCCGAGGCGATCTTCGAGGAGCAAACCAAACGGTGGCGGCTCACCGAGATCCTGCCGGGCGAGGGGGGAAACTCGACGCTCGAGTACCTGGTGCGGCTCAATGACGATGTCGAAGCCGGCGCCTTTCTCGATGCCCTGCAGCGACGCGGAGCCCCGAGTGTCGCGGCTGCCGAATACCGCTCGCTCCGAGGGCTCAAGCGCGGCCAGGAATGACCCCGGCGGGGAGGATCCCGTGCCTGGCGCTGGTGGCGGCGCTCGGCGCATGCCCGGCCACCGCCGCCGCTCAGGGCACCGACTCACTCCATCCTCCGGCGCGCGTGCACCTGGCCGCCGGAGCGCGATACCGCGCCGGCTGGCTGCACCGGTTCCTCCTCGGATCGCACTACCGGGACCTGTGGGCGACGCCCCTCGACGTCGAGGTGCTCGACCTGACGCGGTTCGCGGGCGGACTCACGCCGACGGGCTGCGGCGGACGGCGCCAGACCACGTCCATCCGATTGCGCAGCGCCGACGGGCGGACGTACGTGTTCCGGTCGGTGGACAAGGATCCCACGTTGGCCTTGCCGCCGGATCTGCGCCGCACGTTCGCGCGTGATCTGCTGCAGGATCAAATCAGCTCCGCGCACCCGGGGGCTCCGCTGGTCGTCGCGCCGCTGCTCGAGGCGACCGGCGTGCTCCACGCGACCCCGCGGTTGTACGCCCTGCCCGGCGACCCCCGTCTGACCCCGTTCGAGTGCGCGCAGCCCGGCATGCTCGGCATGATCGAGGAGCGCCCCGCGGCTGCGTCGGACGACGACCCCGGATTCGCGGGGGCCGTCGAGCTCGCCAGCACTCAGAAGCTGTTCGACCGACTCGAGCACAGCGCCGCCGATCGGGTGGACGCGCGGGCCTTCCTGGCGGCGCGCCTGCTCGACGTCTACATCGGCGACTGGGACCGCCACCAGGACCAGTGGCGCTGGGCGCGATTCGACGCAGGAGGAGTCCACTGGTGGCGCGCGATCCCGCGCGACCGGGACCAGGCCTTCGCTCGCCTCGATGGGCTGCTGGTGCGACTCGCGGGCGTCTACTTCCCGCAGCTCGCCGGATTCGACGACGACTACCCCAGTCTTTTCCGGCTCACCTACGCCGGACAGGTCCTCGACCGCCGCCTGCTGTCGGAGCTCGAGCAACCAGTGTGGGATTCGACGGCCGCGGCGCTCCAGGCTCGGCTCACCGATTCCGTCATCGACGGTGCCGTGGCGCGGCTGCCGGAAGAGTACCGCCGTGGCAGCGGCGCCCGCCTCGCTCAGTCGCTGCGCCTGAGACGCGACCGCCTGCCGGAGGCGGCTCGGCGGTTCTACCGGCTGCTCGCCGGCTACGTAGACGTACACGCCACCGATGACGCCGATACCGCCGACCTGGACCGGCGCGCGGATCACAGCGTGCTCCGCTTGACCGCCCAGGGGACTACCTATTTCTCCCGGTCCTTCGATCCGCGGGTGACGAAGGAGATCCGGCTCTACCTGCACGGCGGCGACGATCGGGTGGTCGTGCGTGGTCTTGCGGGCGGACCGCTGATCCGCGTCGTCGGTGGAGGAGGCGATGACGAGATGGTCGACTCCTCCAGCGGCGGCGCGGTGCGGTTCTACGACGACCGCGGCGCGAACCGCTTCGTGCGCGGCGCTCGGACGGGGGTCGATACGCGCCGCTATGAGGCGCCGCCGATCGACACCAGCACGCTGGGCAGGCCGCGGGACTGGGGCGCGCGTCTGGTCCCGTTCACCTGGGTGTCCTACGGATCCGACATCGGTCTGTTCCTGGGCGGCGGGGCGGTGCGCACCGGGTACGGGTTCCGGTACGCGCCCTACCACACCCGGACCACCATCCGGGCCGGATACGCCACCGGCGCGGCCAGCTATCGGGCGACCCTCGTCCACGAGATCCGGAACTTCCCCGGCCGCGCGACGACCACGCTGCAGCTCCGCGCCTCGGGGATCGACGTCGTGCGGTTCTACGGCTTCGGCAATCAGACGCCCGACACCGGATCCACCGCGTTCTACAAAGTGCCGCAGCAGCAATACCTCGTCGCGCCGACCATCACCTGGCCCACATCCTCGGCGACGGAGGTGTCGGTCGGCGTGGTGGTCAAGAACGCGACATCCGAGCCGGATGCCACACGCCTGCTCGGCGTGCTCCGTCCGTACGGCATCGGCAACTTCTGGCAGGCCGGAGTGACGGGCGGTGCTCGACTGGACACGCGAGATCGCCCGGCGTGGGCCTCGCACGGCGTGCTCCTCGCCGTCTCGGGCGGCGCCTACCCCGCGACGCTCGACGTGACGAAGGCCTTCGGCGAGCTGTCGGCGCAGGCAGCGACCTACCTCACGCCCCGCCATGGACCGACCCTCGCGCTCCGCATGGGCGGCTCACGGATGTTCGGTCCGTATCCGTTCCACGAGGCCGCGTTCATCGGTGGCGCCACGACGGTGCGCGGTTTCCCCGAGCATCGCTTTGCGGGAGACGCGGCGCTGTTCGGCAATGCGGAGCTGCGGGCTTCGCTGGCGCATTTCCATCTCCTGGTGCCGATCGAATTCGGCGGCTTTGGACTCGCCGACGCAGGGCGGGTGTTCCTCTCCGGCGAAACCTCCGACGTGTGGCACGGCGCCGCGGGCGGCGGGCTCTGGTTCGCCTTCCTGAGCCGCACCAACACGCTGGTGGTCGCGGCCGCCCGGTCCGCCGAGCGCACGGGCGTGTACGTGCGCGCCGGGTTCGCCTATTAGCGCCGTGGGCGAGCCGGTGCTGCTGGAGTGGCGCGGCGAGGTCCCCACGCTCGAGCTCCTGAACCGGATGGTGCAGGAGCCGCTCCCGCTGGGGCTCCGCGCGCAACCGGCGGAGCAGACGTTTCACCGCGACGTGTACTTCGACGCCGCCGACTGGACGCTGCGGCGTCGCGGCTTGACGTGTCGCTTCCGCGTGCAGCTCGACGATCGCCGCCGGCTGACCGTCCGAAGCCTGGGCCGCACCGAAGGCGCTGCCGTCGTGGTGGTCCCACAGACGTTCGATGCGGAGGTGGAGGAGCTTTCGGGAGAGCAGGCGATCGCCGGGACCTCCGAACCCGCACGCCGGCTGCGCGCGCTGATCGACCCCGCTCTTCTGTTGCCGCGGCTGGAGTTCGAGACCAGTCGGCGCCGGCGCCGCACCCGGCCCCGGCTGTTCGTGCGCGCCCGGTTCGAGTTCCTCTACGACGTGGTCACCGTGCGCCGGCACCAGCTGTCGCAGACCTTCCAGGAAGTGAAGGTGCGCTGCCTGCGGCCGGGCAGACCGGACCTCGATGCGGTGGCGGAAGCGCTGCAACGCACCTACGGACTGCGGTCGTTACTCGTCGGCAAGTTCGAGCGCGCCGAACGGCTCGTCCGGGAGCTCGAGGCGGACGACGCCGCGCGGGCGACGCGGGGCCAGCGCGAGATCGTGCTGGTGGCGCTCGAGGAGGACGCCATCGCCCTGCGTGAGGGTCGGGGCGCCCTGGTCCTGCCCGCGGCGCGCGGCAGCGGAGAGGAGGGAGCCCGGCATCTCCTGCGGGATAGTTTTGGCAGCGGCGACGGGCAGTTGCGCTTCCTCGGCCTCGCGCCCGATCTGGGCAATGGATCGGTGCTCGAGGTCTGGCTGGCGCGGCGGGTGGGTGGCCAGGGCGCGACGTCCTCCTCGCACCGATGGCTGCCGCTGGGCGACGTGCTCGCGCGCGTGGGATCGCCCGCGCTGCGGGAGCCGCGCACGCTGGCGGCACTGGCCGTGGCGACCCAAGCCGGCGCGCTGCAGAGCCAATCCCCTTCCCCGCCGACGGCCCCACCCCGAATGCGGCCGAGTGAGGCGCTGGTTAGCACTACCGAGGAGACGCCGGCGGCGCCGCCGGCACACGATGCGTCGCACCCCGCTGCCGATCAGCTCCTGAACGAGGACTTGTCGACGCTCGCGTTCAACGAACGGGTGCTCGAGCTGGCCGAAGATGCTGCAGTGCCGTGGCTCGAGCGGGTGCGGTTCCTGTCGATTCTCAGCAGCAACCTGGACGAGTTCTTCATGGTGCGCGTCGGGGCGATTGCGCGCGCGGTCGCGTCCGGCGAGACCTCGCGCAGCGACGACGGCCTCACCCCGCGCGGCCAGCTCGCGGCGATCGCCCTGCGCCTGGGCCCGCTCCTCGACCGGCAGGCACGCTGCTGGGCGGCCGAGTGCCGTCCGGCGCTGGCCGACCGCGGCATCCGGATCCTGGAGTGGAGCGAGCTCGACGCCACCCTGCTCGCTGCGGCCCAGCGCTATTTTGCCGAGCAGGTCTTCCCCGTCCTCACGCCGCAGGCGATCACGCGCGCGCCCGGCCATCCGTTCCCGCTGATCCCCAACACGCGCCTGTGTCTCGCGGCGGTCGTGCGCGATCCACGCGGCGGAGCGCTCCACTTCGCTTGCGTGAAGATGCCGGACGGACTGCCCCGCTTCGTCCCGCTGGCGGCCGACACGTTCGTCCCGATCGAAGACCTGGTGCGTGGCGGCCTCGCCACGCTGTACCCGGGGCGGCGCCTGGAGGGCGCCTACGCCTTTCGCATCACCCGCAGCGGCGAGCTCGAGCTGGACGAAGGGCACGTGGTGAGCCTGCTCCAGGTCGTCGACGAAGAGGCGAAGCGACGGCCCTATGGCGCCGTGGTGCGGGTGGAAGTCGAGCGGGCGATGCCGCAAGCCGTGCGCGACCTGCTGGTGCGCGAGCTGCAGTTCGAGGAGGGCGGCGACGTGAGCACCCTCGGCTCCGGCGACCTGTACGAAGCCGATTCCCTGGTCGATCTCGGGGCGCTGCGCGAGATCGCCGCCCTGCCGCGCCCCGACCTCCTCTACCCGCCCTTTCAGGGACGTGCGCCGCTGCCGCCCGACCGCTCGATCTTCGACGTGCTCAAACAGGGAGACGTCCTGGTGCACCACCCTTACGACGCGTTCACGGCGACGGTCGAGCGCTTCATCGCCGCAGCGGCCGGCGATCCCGGCGTCGTGGCGATCAAGCTCACGCTGTACCGCGCGGGAGGACGGTCCGGCATCGTGGACGCCCTGGCGCGCGCGGCCCGCGCGGGAAAGGACGTCTTCGTCTTCGTCGAGCTGAAGGCGCGGTTCGACGAAGAGCGCAACGTCGAGTGGGCCCGCAAGCTGGAGGAGGCCGGCATCCACGTCGTCTACGGCCTGGTCAACCTCAAGACCCACTGCAAGACGGCGCTGGTCGTGCGCCGCGAGGAAGATGGCGTCGTGCGACGCTACTGCCACATCGGCACCGGGAACTACAACGCCGCCACGGCGGCCCTGTATACCGACCTGGGCCTCTTGTCGGCCGACGCGGCCCTGGGCGCCGACTTGAACGATCTGTTCAACGAGCTCTCGGGCTCGTCCCGGCCTCCCGAGTCGCCGTACCGGCTGCTGCTGGTCGCGCCGTCGCACATGCTGTCCCGGTTCCTCGCGATGATCGATCGCGAAGTACAGCACGCCCGGGCGGGACGGGGTGGCCGGATCCGGGTGAAGGTCAACGGGCTGGCGGATCGCGACATCATACTCGCCCTGTACCGCGCGGCGCAGGCCGGTGTCGACATCGAGATCTCCTGCCGCGGTATCTGTTCTCTCCGACCCGGTGTGCCCGGGCTCTCGGAGCGGATCCGGGTCGTGAGCGTGCTGGGCCGCTTCCTCGAGCACGCGCGGATCTTTCACTTCGCCAACGGCGGCGAGCCCGAGTACTACATCGGTTCGGCCGACTGGCGACCGCGCAACCTGCGCCGCCGCGTCGAGGTCGTCACTCCCATCCTGCAACCCGATTGCCGCCAGCGCCTCGACGCGATCCTCTCCGCCGAGCTGGACGACCCGACCGCGTGGCAGCTGCGTCCGGATGGGCGCTACGAGCGCCACGGGAGTCCGGGCGGAGATGCGCGCGGCGCCCAGCAACGGATGATGGAGCTCACGGCATCGGGAGCGGCCGCCGCGGGCGGGAGATAGATTGGCCCGGCACGCTTCGAGGAACTCCCGAGTGCGATGGCCGCTGATCGTTCAGTGTTTGCTCGCCACCCCGGTCGCGGCAGGCAGCGCACAGGGAACGACGTCGACGACGATCTACGGCGCCAGCTGGGCCGACGTCGCCGCAGTCGCGGTCACCGGAGGAACTGGACTCCTCCCCGGCCTCCTCAAGCTGCCGAGCCGGGCCCCGTCGTGCGCGCCGTGCAGCCCAGCCGGGCTGCCGGGCATCGATCGATGGGTGGTGGGCGCGCGTTCATCCGTCGCCCGCAACGGCGGCAATGTGCTGCTCCTGGGTGTCGGTGGGATGACCGCGTATCTGACCACGCACGGCCGCCCGTCCTCCCAGGCCCAGGGGAATCTCGCCGTGCTGGCGAACTCGGTCAGCTGGACCGTCGCTTCGACGGCATGGCTCAAGGTGCTGGTGCACCGCAAGCGGCCGGTGTTGTACACGAGCGGGGCGGCGGCGGTGGCGGCTGCACCGGACAATCAACGCTCCTTCCCGTCGGGCCACACGTCCGTCGCCTTTTCTGTCGCCACCGCCTATCTGGTCATGGCGCAACGCGAGCATCTCCCCCACCGCGACCGGCACGCGATCCTGCTCTACACCGGCGCGGCCGGCATCGGCGCGCTGCGCGTAGCCGGCGGCAGCCATTTCCCAACCGACGTGCTGGGCGGCGCGGCCCTCGGAACAGGTGTGGGATGGCTGGTCGCCGTCCTCCATCCCCGAACGCCGTGACGGCGCCATTGGAACGCAGGAACTGGCAGGGCGCTCTGCTCGCCCTGGCCGGCGCGTCACTCGCCGCGGGCGGCGCCGGCGCGCAGCAGCGCTGTGACGAACCGCACTATCGTTGGAGCGCGAAGATCGACACTTCCCTCGCCGGAAGGCAGGCGACGCCGGCCTCGATTGCAGACATCCTGGCGAGTTGGACGCCACCCTCCCTGGGACGCAATGACCGTTGCGCGCCGCGAGC
>DATGDE010000092.1:0-11865 GCA_035311125.1 Gemmatimonadales bacterium | reverse complement strand
CGTGCATCGAGTATGACCCGCAGCCCGGCCGCCTTCAGCTCTGCCTCGACACGTGTCGCCACTTCCAGCACCCGGGCGCGCTCCTCATCGCTCTTCCAGATCGGCACCAGGACGACCTGCACGGGCGCCAGCCGCGGCGGGCACACCAGGCCGTTGTCGTCCGAATGCGTCATGATCAGCGCGCCGATGAGCCGCGTCGTCACCCCCCACGAGGTGTTCCAGACAAACTCCAGGCCGCCCGCCGCGGTCTGATACTGCACGTTGAACGCCCGGGCGAAGTTCTGGCCCAGGTGGTGCGAGGTCCCGGCCTGGAGGGCTTTGCGGTCCTGCATCAGCGCCTCGATCGCGTAGGTGCGCAACGCCCCCGCGAACTTCTCGCTGTCGGTCTTGACGCCCGTCAGCACCGGCATCGCCAACCATTCCTCGACGAAGGTCCGGTAGATGCCGAGGATCAACCGGGCTTCGCGCTCCGCGTCGGCCTCGTCGGCGTGCGCCGTATGCCCCTCCTGCCACAGGAACTCCGTGGTCCGCAAAAACAGGCGCGTGCGCAGCTCCCAGCGTACGATGTTGCACCACTGGTTGAGCAGCAGCGGCAGATCGCGGTAGCTCTGGATCCACTTGGCGAACATCGCGTAGATGATCGTCTCGGAGGTGGGCCGCACCACCAGCGGCTCCTCCAGCGCCGAAGCGGGATCGGGCTCCACGGCCCCCGCGCCCGTCTTGCCCGTCGCCCTCAGGCGCGTGTGCGTGACGAGGGCGACCTCCTTGGCGAACCCCTCCACATGCTCCGCTTCCTTCGCGAGGAAGCTCATGGGGATGAACAGCGGGAAGTACGCATTCTGGTGGCCCGCCGCCTTGAGCACGTCGTCCAGCGCGCGCTGCATCAGCTCCCAGATGCGGTAGCCGTTGGGGCGGATCACCATGCAGCCGCGTACCGGCGAATAGTCGGCCAATTCGGCCTGCATGATGACGTCGTTGTACCACTCGCTGTAGTCCTTGGCGCGTGGGGTGATCTTCTCGGCCTGGGCCATGTCCCGGGAGTGATCCTCTCGGTCTGGAAGTGTGGACGGTTACAGCCGCTCGAGCTGCTCGAGCGTCCGCTCGTTGCGCACGTTGCCGGTGTTCAGCGTCGTCGCCGGCTCGAACAGCATCACCTCGACCTCCTGGTCCGCCACCGGGCGGTGTTCGACGCCGCGGGGCACGATGAGAAACTCGCCGCTGGCCAGGTCCACGGACCGGTCCCGGAATTCCATCCGGAACCTTCCCTTGACCACGTAGAACATTTCATCTTCGCGCTCGTGATGGTGCCAGAGGAACGGCCCCTTGAACTTCACGAGCTTCACCTGCTGGCCGTTCAGCTCCCCGACGATCTTCGGCGACCAGTGCTCGCTCACCCGCGCGAGCTTCTCGGCGACGTTGACCTTATCCACGATGACCGTCCTTCCCTCGCAAGTGCGTACCCAGCTCGGCCATGGCGACCCGCTCTTCGGTGCCGCGCTGCAAATCGCGCAGCACGACCTGACCGGCCGCGCGTTCATCAGGTCCGACGATCACCGCCCGCGGCGCGCCACGTGACGCCGCCAGCTCGAGCTGTTTGCGAATCGCCTGCAGCCGCAGGGCATACTCTACCGCCAGACCACGCCCCCGCAGCTCGTGCGCCAGCCCCAGCACCGTTCCCATATCCTCACCGCCCACGGCGACGAGGAAGAGGTCCAATCGGGAAACCGCGGCCGGGATCGTCGCACGCGACTTCAGCAGCTCGCCCAGGACGACGTCGCCCATGCCGAAACCCAGGGCCGGCAGATCGGCGCCTCCCAGCGCCTTGAGCAGGCCGTCGTAGCGCCCGCCGCCGCAGATCGCCCGCAGGCTGCGCCCCGCATCGAACAGCTCGAACACGATGCCGGTGTAGTAGGCCAGGCCGCGCACGATCGTCAGGTCGACTTGCACGAAGTCACCCAGCCCCATCGCCCGCAGCGCGCCCTCGCACTCGCGCAGCGATTCCCCTGCCGCCGCGCCGTCCGGCACCCGCTCGAGCGCCGCCACGACGGCCTCCACGCCCCGCAGTGCGGCGACTCCGAATACCGCGTCGATCGCCGCCGGTGCGACGCCTGCCCCCTGCATCCGGGCGGCGAGCACGTCTCGCGGATCGCGCTCGCTCTTGTCGATCGCCGCGTAGGCGGCGGGGAGCTGCGCCTCGCTCACCCCACCGCCCAACAACAGCGTCCGGAGCACCCGCCGGTCCGACACCCGGGCCTGCACGTCGCGCTGGTCCAGCCCGAATGCCCGCAGCTGGTCGATTGCGGCGGCGATCAGCTCGGCGTCGGCCAGCGGCCCCGGCTCCCCGATCAGGTCCATGTTCAGCTGGAAATGCTCGCGCAGCCGTCCCTTCTGCTGCCGCTCGTACCGGAACAGCTGCGGAATGGAGAACCAGCGGATCGGTTTCCGCAGCGCCTGCGCCCGGGCCCCGACCATCCGGGCCAGGGTCGGCGTCATCTCCGGCCGGAGCGCCACCTCCCGGTCACCCTTGTCCCGGAACGCGTACAGCTGCGCCGCGATCTCTTCCCCGCTCTTCTGGGTGTAGAGCTCCAGCGGCTCCAGCGGCGGACCGTCGTATTCCTCGAACCCGTAGCGGGTCGCGACGCTCCGCCAGGTCGAGAAGATGTAGTTGCGAAGGGCCAGATCATCGGGGTAGAAGTCGCGAAAGCCGGGAAGCGCTTTCCCTTGCATCACAACAATTTAGCCGATCGGCGCGAACCCGGGCAAGCGCGCCATCGCGTCGCCGACGGTATGAAACGATCCCGTCACCAGCACCGTACGCGCGCCGTCCTGGATGCCGGCGAGCGCCCGGTCAAAGTCCGGCTCGAACTGCACCGAGACATCCTGCAGGCGGCCGTCGCTGAAGTCCGGCTCGGCCCAACGCTGGTGACCCGGAACCGAGGGGGCCACGGTGAGCAGCAGGCGGTCCACTGCCGGATAGAGCGTGCCGAGCATCGCCCGCCAGTCCTTGTCGTTGCGGATGCCGACCAGGGCGTGCAGCGGCCGCGGCGGATCGAACTCGCGCAGCGCGGCGACCAGCACCGCCATCCCGTCCGGATTGTGGGCCACGTCGAAGATCCAGCGCCCCCGCACGTCGAAGCGACCGGGGATGTAGGCCTCCGCGAAAGCCGGAGGGATCCAGGGGCCGAACGGTCCGAAGGGCGGCGGCAGAGCGTTGAGCGTGCCGAGCGCCATCCAGGCGTTGGTCCACTGATGCGGGCCTCGCAGGCCCAGCTCGAACCCTTCAGGCGCCTGCCCGGGTGACGCCCGCACGATCGGGTGCGCGCCAAGCCGCTGCGCCTCCTCGATCAGCACCTTGCGCACCCCGGGGTCCTGCTCACCGGTGACGAACGGGACCCCCGGCTTGGCGATGCCGGCCTTCTCGCGCGCGATGGTCGCGAGGTCGTGCCCCAGGTAATCGGTGTGCTCCAGCGCGATCTTCGTGACCGCACTGACCAGGGGCACGAGCACGTTGGTGCTGTCGAGCCGCCCACCCAGCCCGACCTCGACCACCGCGATGTCCACGTCGCGGGACGCCAGGTCGGCGAACCCGATCGCGGTCATCGCCTCGAAGAAGCTCGCCTCGGTGCGCTCGATGTGCGGCTCGAGGAGCGCGGTCCACTCGGCGAACGCCGCTTCGCTCATCGGCTCCCCATTGACCAGCACACGCTCCCGCACCGAGACCAGGTGCGGCGAGGTGTAGAGCCCCACGCGGAAGCCGCGCGCGCGCAGCGCCGCAGTCAGGAAGGCGCAGGTTGAGCCCTTCCCGTTCGTGCCGCCGACGTGAATGGAGGGAAACTGGCGTTCCGGATGGCCGATGGCTTCGAGCAGCCCCAGCGTTGGCTCGAGACTCCACTTGATACGGCCGGCTTGTCGGGGGAACAGGTAGCGGCACGCGTCCTGATAGGACCAACGACTCAGTCGCCCGCCTCCGCCGGCGCCCGGCCGGCCATGTGGCGCAGCAGCTGCGCCGTGGTCTCTCGCAGCTCGCTGCGCGGCACGACGGCATCGACCATCCCGTGTTCCAGCAGAAACTCCGAGGTCTGGAAGCCCTCGGGCAGGTCCTGCCCGATGGTCTGCTTGATGACCCGTGGGCCGGCGAATCCGACGACCGCCCCCGGCTCGGCGAGAATCACGTCGCCCTGCATCGCGTACGACGCCGACACGCCGCCGGTGGTTGGATTGGTCAGAATGGAGACGAAGGGAATGCGGCGCTCTCCGAGCTCCGCCAGCACCACGGACGTCTTGGCCATCTGCATCAGCGACAGGACGCCCTCCTGCATCCGCGCGCCACCGGACGCCGACACGATGATCAGCGGCACGTGGCGGTCGACCGACCGGCGGGCCAGCCGGGCGACCTTCTCCCCGACGACCGATCCCATGGAGCCGCCCATGAAGGCGAAATCCATCACGCCCAGATCCACCGCCATGCCGTCCAGCCGCCCGAAGCCGGTGCGGATCGCTTCATACGGCCCGGCCTTCTTGATGGCGGCCTGCATCCGCTCGCGGTAGTTCTCGAACTTCAGGGGATCGGCCGACCTGAGGTTCTGGTCGAGCTCGTGCCAGGAGCCCTCATCCACCAGCAGGTCGATGTACTCCTGGGCCCCGATCCGGCGATGCGCACCGCAATTCGGGCACACGCTCAAGGCCCGCGCGAAGCGCTCCTTGATGTCGATGTGTCCGCATTCGTCGCATTTCTCCCACGCGTCGGCCGGAATCTCCAGCTTCACGCGCTCGGAGGTGCGGGGTTTGCGTTCCTTTTTAAACCATGCCATGCCGGGAATCGTGGGGGTGCGGAAGGGCACAATCTCGCCGCCAGTTCCACGCTGCGCTAGGCCTCGGCAGCTAACTCATTGCGAGATGTCGGCATAGCCGGACTGGCGGGACTCCCATGCCACCCGTAGCACGATCCCCACCGACAGCGAGCATGTCAGCAGAAACGACCCACCGTAAGAAAAGAACGGCAGGGGTATGCCGGTCACGGGCAACAGGTTCACCGCCATGCCGACGTTCTCGACGATGTGGGTGAACAACATTCCGGCGATCCCGAATACGCAGAAGCTGGAGTACGGATCCGTCGCCCGGCGGGCGATGCGCAGCAGGATGAGCAGCAGGGCCGCGAACAGCGCGAGCACCAGCAGGACACCCGCGAAACCGAACTCTTCTCCCACGATGGGGAAGATGAAGTCGGTGTGCTGGGCGGGAAGGAAAGCCAGCCGCTTCTGCGATCCGTGGGTGAAGCCCTTGCCGAACCACCCACCCGAGCCGATGGCCACCTTCGATTGGATGATGTGCCACCCGGTGGCCCGCGGATCGGCCTCCGGATTGAGGAACGCCAGAAACCGGCTCTGCTGGTACGGCGCCAGGTGTCGCCAGAACGGCAGGGCCACCACGCCCATGACGATGTTCGCCAGCATCACCGACAGCCCCTCCCAGAGATAGGGGCGGATCCAGAGCATGAAGGCGAACAGCAGGACGATCCACGTTCCCCAGACCACGGTGGAAAACGCCAGCACCAGACCGATGACGGGCGAGACGAGCAGCAGCAGCATGCCGGGCCGGGCCCCGGACCAGTAGAGCATGGTGAACAGAATCGCGATGAACACGATCGCGCTGCCGAGATCCGGCTGCAGCACTACGAGCCCGAAGGGTACCAGGGTGATGGCTCCCGGGTACACCAGATCCCGCAGACTCGCCGGTGGCTCACGCCGTGCCGCGAGCCAGCGGGCCAGCATCAGGATGACGGCGATCTTGGCGAGCTCGGCAGGTTGCCCCAGCCGATGTCCGCCGATGGTGATCCACGACCGGGTCCCGGCCGCAGTTCCCGCCCCCGAGCCGATGACCAGCGTGATCAGCAGGACGAACACGGCGGTGCCGTAGACGTAGGGAGCCGCCCACTCGAGCAACCGCGGCGAGATCCGGAACACCAGCACGGCGCACGTGATTCCGAGCACGAGCCACACCAGCTGCCGCATCCAGACCGTCGCCACGATGGTCGGGACGTCGGTCTGCCCGGCCGAGTACAGAATGAGCAGGCCGCAGACGGCCAGCGCCGTCACGACGCCCAGCAGCGGGCGGTCGAGCTCACGGAATCGTCGGAGCACGCGTACTGTCGGAGCCGGCGGGAGAAGGGCCGGTCAGGGTATCTGGCAGAGGGACCTCGGGCAACAGCGTGTCGTGCGGGGCGGAATCGCTCGGGAGAATGAACCGGTAGCGGGCCGAGGTGGTATCGGCCCCGAGGTAGTGCGCGATCACGCGCGCCACCAGAGGCGCCAGCGCTGCTCCGTGCCCCGAGTATTCGCCGATCACGCCCACGACCACGCGCGGGCTGTCCGCCGGGGCGAAAGCGATGAACCACCCGTGATTGAGCCCCTGCGTGCTCTGGGCCGTGCCCGTCTTGCCGGCGATCTTGAGCTCGGCGAGGTGCGCGCCCCCCCCCGTGCCACGCTCGACCACGTTGACCATCGCCTGCCGCAGGCCTGCAAGCTGGTCGGGCGTGAGACCCAGATCGTACGCCGGCTCCTTCGAGGGTCGGACGAGATACGGCGGGCGGGACTTCCCGTCGCTGGCCAGCATCTGGTACAGCCGCACCATATCGAGCAGGGTCTGGCTGTTCTCCCCCTGGCCGATGGCCAGGTTGAGCGAGACGGCCGAGGTCCAGCGACGCGGGCCGTATACTCGGTCGTAATACTCGGTGCCGCTCGGGAACAGGGACGGCATCTCGCCCGGCAGGTCCACACCCGTGCGCGAGCGCAGCCCCCAGGCGTTGGCGTCCTCCAGCAGCGACGTCAGACCCAGCTTCAGGCCGAGCTGGTAGAAGTAGACGTCACAGCTTTGGGCGATCGCCTGCTCCAGCGTCAGGCTGCCGTGCCCCTGCAGGCTCCAGCAGTGGAAGAACCGGTTTCCGTACTGCATGCCCCCGCGGCATGGCAGCGGCATGCGGGTGCTCATCGTCGCCACGCCGCGCTTCAGGGCCATCGCCGCGACGGCCAGCTTCCAGGTGGAGCCCGGCGGATACCGGGCCTGGATCACCCGGTTCAGCATCGGGTGCTCCTCGTTTTGGTTGAGGGCGCGCCAGTACTCAGACGAGACCCCGCCCACGAACGCGTTCGGGTCGTAGCTCGGCGAGCTGTACAGTGCCAGGATTTCCCCGGTGGAAGGCAGCAGCGCGACGATCGCGCCGCGCATCCCCGGCGGAAAGACGCGCGCGATGTACCGTTGCAGGTCGAGGTCGATCGTGGTGCGCAGCGTGGCCCCGGGCTCCGGCTGCAGCGTCTGCGCGGCGCCGGCCACCCGCACCACGTACCCCATCGCGCTCACTTCCACGAACCGCTCGCCGTCCTTGCCGCGCAGCGTGTCGTCGTAGGTCCGTTCGAGACCGTCCTTGCCGATCAGCGATCCCAGGCGCAGCGTGTCCGCCCGCCGGCCGCCGAGGTCCTGCTCGGTCACCTCGCCGACGATGCCCACGAGGTGCGCCACGGCGGAGCTGTCGGGGTAATGCCGCTTCGGCTCGGGCTGAATCACCACACCCGGGAGGGTGAGGCGGCGTTCCTCGAGCGCTGAGACGATGTCGAAGGGCGCATCCGCCAGCACCACCGCGGGCAGATACGGCGCCCGCCGCTGCCGCTGCAACACCCGCTCGATCCCTGCGGCGTCGAGATGGACGAGCGGCGCGATCCGTTGCAGCCTGAAGCGCAGCACGGAATCGGCAGCGGGCAGCAGGGCCACGGTGTAGCCGGGCACGTTCTCGGCGATGACCGTGCCGTGACGGTCGGTGATCACTCCACGGGGGGCCGGCATCGGGATCAAGCGCAGCCGGTTGAACTCCGATTGCACGTCGTACTTGTGGTGATCCAGAATCTGGACGCGGAAGTAGGTGACCGCGATGACGGCGCCGGCCGCCCAGACCAGGAATCGCGCGCCACGCAGTTTGGCGTCGAGCTGATGTGGCGTGAGGCGGCTCATGGCTCTTCCAGGCGGATCGGCAGCCACTGGCGGAACACCGTCAGGATGAGCACGCCCGCCGCCGCCGTCGTGAGCGCTTCCAGCGGCGACCACACCAGCAGCTCCCACTCGAGCTGTGGGCCGGCGAACTTGCCGGAAGCGAGCGCGACGATCAGGTTGCGCAGCCACGTTCCCGCGAAGATCAGCCCGCTGTTGACGAGCAGGTTCTCGGCGAAGAAGACGGCCTTGGCGTAGGACGAGAGGTAACCGACGATCGTATGGGCGAGGGCGCCGGCGCCGAAGCTCGCCGGAGTGAGCGCATCGGAGATCAGTCCCACCATGAATCCCGCCGCCGCACTCGCACCGGGACGCGAGCGAGTGGTGTAGATGAGCAAAGCCAGCAACAGGAAATCGGGCGCCACCCGCTCATTACCGAGCCGGCTGCGAATCGTGAACTGGAGCACGACGAGCAGGCCCAGGACGCTCCAGAACCGTACCGTGTCGCGCTTCACGGCCGGGGGCGTCTCCCCGCGGAATCCCCGAAGGCCGAGCGCAGGTCCCCCTGCCCGGGCTGGACCAGCACCATCACGTGCGTCGCGGAGCCCGGAGCCACGGCCGGCCGCACCAGGTAGGTGCGCTCCCAGTCGTTTTCGCCCGTGATCTCACCGACGATGCTCCCGACCGGGATGCCGCGCGGCAGCACGCCGCCCAGGCCGGACGTGAGAATCACGCTCCCGACCGGCACCCGTTGACGATAGGGGACGCCGTCCAGCCGGAGCAGCCAGTCCGTCGGCCCTGAGGCTTCGCTGGGCCGGAGGATGCCGTACACGCTGCCGTCGGCCGCCATCCCGCTCGCCCGGAAGTCAGGATGGGCCCAGGTCGCCACCATGCTCGTGACGGGATCGACGACACTGACGAATCCGAGCAAGCCGTCCGGCGTCACCACCGCGGCGAGCGGGCGCACTCCCTGCCGCGACCCGGCCGAGATGACCAGGGTCAGACGGTCGGTGACTGCGGCCTGGTGCAGGACCTCCGCCGGGACGAATCCCACCCCCAGGCGGGTGCGCAACCCCAGCAGATCCCGCAGCTGGGTGTTTTCGGAGCGCAGTTGCTGCACTTGGGCCGCCGCGAGCACCGCCGAGTCGCGCTGGGCGCTCACCTGGACGAACTGGGCATGCGACGTCCGGAGCGCCTCGGTTTGATCCTGCAGCTGGAGCAGCGGCCACAGCACGCTGCGCCGCATCCCGCTCGCCACGGCGTCGCGGAAGCTCGGGGGCAGACTCATGGCGACGAGAGAGAGGGCGAGGCTGCTCAGGAATACGAGCGTATCGCCGCGCGTGGCGTAACGATCCGCGCCGAGCGCCATGTGGCTAAGTGGTCAGGACGTTGCGGTATTTCTCCGGATCGTCCAGGATCCGGCCGGTCCCCCGCACCACGCACGTCATCGGGTCCTCGTCGAGGTGGATCGGCAATCCGGTTTCCTGCTGCAGCAGCTGGTCGAGCCCGCGAATCAGCGCCCCACCCCCCGTCATCACGATGCCGCGGTCGACGATGTCGCTGGCGAGCTCCGGTGGCGTGATCTCCAGCGCGCGCCGCACGGCGTCCACGATCTGCTGGATCGGCTCCTGGACCGCTTCACGCACTTCGCTCGAGTGGACCCGCACGATCTTCGGGATGCCCGAGACGAGGTCCCGACCCTTCACCTCCATCTCGCGCTCCTCGCCCACGGGCGCCGCGGAGCCGATCTGGATCTTGATCTGCTCGGCCGTCGGCTCACCGATCAGGAGGTTGTAGTTCTTCCGCATGAACTGCACGATCGCCTGGTCCAGCTCGTCCCCGGCGGTGCGGATCGAGGTATCGGACACGATCCCCGACAGCGCGATCACCGCGATCTCCGTGGTCCCGCCGCCGATGTCGATGACCATGTTTCCCGTCGGCGTCTCGACCGGCAGGCCTACGCCGATCGCCGCGGCCATGGGTTCGGCGACCATGTAGACCTCCTTCGCCCCAGCCGACTGCGCCGAGTCGCGCACGGCCCGGCGTTCCACCTCGGTGATGCCGCTCGGCACGCACACGATCACCTTCGGCCGCACCCGGAACACGTGCCGGTCGATGATGGTCTTCAGAAAGTAGCGGAGCATCTTCTCGGTGACGTCGAAGTCGGCGATCACCCCGTCCTTGAGCGGGCGGACGGCGAGAATCCCGTCGGGCGTGCGCCCCAGCATCCGCTTCGCCTCGAGGCCGATCCCCTTGATCTTCCCCGTCGCCTTTTCGATCGCCACGACCGACGGCTCGTTCAGCACGATGCCTTCCCCGCGCACGTACACGAGCGTGTTCGCCGTCCCCAGGTCCACGGCGATCTCGTTCGCGGGATTGAACGCCCCGAGCTTCCATTTCGGCCAGCGAATCGGCACGGTCGGTGATCGGTATCCGGCTAAGTGTGAGGCGGGTGTGTCACGCGCGCATCAACCTAACGAAAAGCGTAACTCCAAGCAAGGCTGATGCTTGACGCCCCTCCACCGAGCGGCTAGCCTACGCCCATGCGCTCCCTCCCCGCGCCGGCAACCGAGGTGGCCGTCGTCGACCTCGACCGCTGCGACCGCTGTGGCCTGTGCCTGCCGCTGTGTCCCCCGGAAGCGATTCATCTGGAACTCGCCGACCTGGTAATTGACCGCGCGGTTTGTACCGGGTGTCACAAATGCATCGCGCCCTGCCCCGTCGGGGCGCTGGCCATGATCCCCGCCTGATGCGCGACGTCGACGTCCTGGTCGTGGGGGCCGGACCCGCCGGCGCGATCGCGGCGCGGGAGGCCGCGGCGGCCGCGACCGGCCTCCACGTGGTCCTGCTGGAGCGCGACCGCGCCGTGGGCGCGCCGGTACGGTGCGCGGAAGGAGTCGGCGATGCGGGCCTGCGGGAGTTCGCCGACCCCGAGGGTTCGGCCTGGGCGGCCCGCAAAATCACGCGCGTCATCTTCCTGGCCCCCGACGACACCGAGGTCCGGGTGGCCGAGCGGGATGTGGGCTGGATCCTGGATCGCACCCGCTTCGACGCGCACCTCGCGGCCCAGGCGGTCGCCGCGGGCGCCGAGCTGCAGGTCGGCACCGAGGCGACCGGCATGAGCCGCGAGGCCGACGGCCGCTGGACGGTCGCCGTCCGCGGCTCCGGCGGCCCGGACGCGGTGCGCGCCCGCATCGTCATCGGCGCCGATGGAGTCGAAACGATGGTGGGCCGATGGGCCGGCCTCGACACCCGCGTCCCCGCCCGCGACATGGAGTCCTGCGCGCAGTACGTCGTGCAGGGAATCGACTTCGATCCCGACGCGATCTACCTCCAGTTCGGCGACACGATCGCGCCCGGAGGGTACGCGTGGCTCTTCCCCAAGGGCGAGCGCATCGCCAACGTCGGGCTCGGCATGGTGGCGCTGCAGAGCGACGGCCGCAATGCGCGCGAGTACCTGGACGCCTGGATCGCCCGCCGCTACCCGCGGGGCGCCCGCACCGGCTACACGGTCGGCGGCGTCATCGTGCACACCACCATCAAGCAGACCGCCGCCGACGGCGTCCTCGTGGCCGGCGATGCAGCCCACATGATCAACCCCCTCTCCGGCGGGGGCATCGTCAACGCCATGAAGGCAGGAAGGCTGGCGGGCCGAACAGCGGCAGCCGCGATCTGCGAGGGAGATACGAGCGCCCGACGGCTGGCCGCCTATCACCGCGACTGGATGCAGCTCCTGGGCGACGACCACCTGAAGTACTATCGCATCAAGCAGGCGCTCGAGCGACTGGACGACGACTTCTTCAACGGTCTCGCCCGGACGGTCAACGCCATCCCCCGGGAGAAACGGACGCTGGGGCGCATCTTCGCGCAGGCCCTGGTGCGGCATCC
>DATGDE010000091.1:0-7764 GCA_035311125.1 Gemmatimonadales bacterium | reverse complement strand
CTCACCGACCCGCATGTGCAGGTCCGATGATTCACTCCCCACCAACTGCCGCAGCAATGTGGCGAGCCGGGCTTCGGCGGCGCGAAACTGGTCCCCGGCGAATTCTCCAGGCAGCGGCGCCGGCGCGGGTGGCTCCAGCGGCGCGACCGGGGCTTCGATCAACGGAGCCGCCGCGATGGCCGACGGGCGGGGCGGCGCCGGGGGAGCCGGAGGCTCCTTCGGCCGCGGCGCCTGGGGGTGACGTCGGTCGCCGGTCGGCGGTGCCCCCCGCGGCGGCGTGGTGCGCGCTGGGCGCGCGGCCGGGGAAATCACTGCCGTGAGCCGTCCGGTTTCGGGGACGATGCGCACCCGCACGAGTCCGCGGTCGGCCACGTACTCGAACTCCGTTTCGGCCTGCCGGTCGATCCGGTCCGCCGAGTCCGAGGGCGCGATCTCCGCGAGCAGCGCGTAGATGTGGGCGTCGGTGAGCGGCTGCTTGCTCACCTTCCGTGGCTTGCCGTCCTTGACGATCGTGACCGGTTCGTCGGGGAGGAGATACAACTGGTCCGCCTGCTCGCGGAGCAGTACGTCGACGAAGGGATCGAGGCGCGCGGTCATCGCTCAGTCCCGGGGACGGGCGAACAACACGTGGGCGCGATTCACGTAGTGCGTGCTTTCTTCGGTCGTGAGCGCGAAGAAGGGCTCCGCTGTGGCGTTCAGGTAATCGAGCGGCCGGGAGTGCTGCTCCGGCAGCTCGACCGTGGCCTGTCCCGCCAGGGTGTCGCCGTTGGTGAGCAGGAGCTCCAGCCGGAGCTGCTTGGCCGCCGACAGGCGATCGGGATCGGCGATCGGTCCACGCTCCACCGTGAGCTCGATCGTATGTCCCTTGGCCACGAGCAGGATGTCCCCTTCTTCGCTCGGCTGGAACGGGAAGAACGGCTCGGGGCGGTTCAGCATCTCGAGCGGCGTTTCCGGGCCGTCGTGCTGGGGCACCCGCGCTCCCAGGAAGATCGTGCCGCCGCGCGGCCGCCCCTGCGTCAGCGTGATCCGGGCCGGGACCACGGTGCGCGGCAGGATGAACGTCGTCATGTCAGCGGGTATGACACTGCACCGAGACGGGCTGGACGCGGCCGCAGGCGATGGACTCGTCCATCCCGGAGGCGATCGGTCCGCAGGCCGTCGTCTGCGCGCCCTCCCGCGCGTCCTGTTCGGTGTGGCCGACGGCGGAGGCGCAATTGCTGCGGCCGCCGTAGCTGACGCAGACCTGGCAGGTGGTGGAGGCGCGTGCCGTCGTCATATAGAAGAACAGGCCGGCGATGGCCACGACGACGATTAGTACAATGAGCGTGGAACGTTTCACGAGGGCCTCGCGTGGTGGAGCGGGTGGACGGGCGGTCCGCACCCAAGCTAACATCCGGTATGGCAGAAGCGAAAAGGCGCACCATCAGCGCAGAAGCCTGGCGCGAAGCGCGGGCCCTGATCTGGGTCCATCGCCGGCGGCTGGCCCTGGGTCTCGTTCTCCTGATTGCGAACCGGCTCACCGGCCTCGTCCTCCCCTCGTCGTCGAAGCTGGTGGTCGACCGGGTGATCGGGCAACATCACGCCGAGCTGCTCGTGTGGATCGCGGTGGCGGTGGGGGTGGCCACGCTGGTGCAGGCGACGACCTCGTTCGCCCTCTCCCAGGTGCTCGGCGTGGCCGCCCAGCGGGCCATTACGGATATGCGCCGCAGCGTGCAGGAGTACGTGCTGCGCCTGCCGACCAGCTACTTCGACTCCACCAAGACCGGCGTCCTGATCTCACGCGTGATGAGCGACGCCGAGGGAATCCGCAACCTAGTGGGGACGGGCCTGGTGCAGCTGGTCGGCGGGCTGGTCACGGCCGTCATCGCCCTCGGCGTGTTGTTCTACCTGAACTGGCATCTGACGGTGCTGTCCATCCTGGTGCTCGGCGTGTTCGGTGGGGGCCTCGCCTATGCCTTCACGAAGCTGCGCCCGCTGTTCCGCGAGCGCTCCAAGATCAACGCCGAGGTGACGGGCCGCCTGGCGGAGACGCTCGGCGGGATCCGCATCGTGAAGGCGTATCATGCCGAGCGGGCGGAGCGCCTGGTGTTCACCCGTGGGGTGAACAAGCTGTTCCGCAACATCGCCGCCACCATGACCGGGATCTCCGCGGTGGGCGGGTTCTCCTCCCTGGTGATCGGCGTGATCGGCGTGGTGATGATCTTGGTGGGCGGGCACGCGGTGGTCGCCGGCACGATGACGCTGGGCGACCTGGTGATGTACCTGTTGTTCACGGGGATGATGGCGGCGCCGGTCATCCAGATCGCCTCGATCGGCACGCAGATCACCGAGGCGTTCGCGGGAATGGACCGGATTCGCGAGGTGCGCTCCCAGATCACCGAGGACGCCGGAGACGCGGCCCGGCAGCCGCTGGGCGAAATCCGCGGCGAGGTCGCGTTCGCGGACGTGAGCTTCGCCTACAAGCCCGGTGTGGACGTGCTCAAGCACGTGAGCTTCCGGGCGGCCGCGGGCTCGACCACGGCGCTGGTCGGCTCCTCGGGCTCCGGCAAGAGCACGCTGATCGGGTTGGTGATGGCGTTCAACCGGCCGCGCGAAGGCCGGGTGATGGTCGACGGCCGGGACCTCGCCACCGTGCCGCTGCGGGACTTCCGCACGCAGCTCGGCGTGGTGCTGCAGGACAACTTCCTGTTCGACGGGACCATCGCGGAAAACATCCGCTTCGCGCGGCCGCACGCGACCAGCGCCGAGGTCCAGGCCGTCGCCCGGATCGCCCATTGCGACCAGTTCATCCGGGAGTTCGAGCACGGCTACGACACGGTGGTGGGGGAGCGCGGCGTGAAGCTCTCGGGGGGCCAGCGCCAGCGGGTGTCGATCGCCCGGGCCATCCTGGCCGATCCGCGAATCCTGATCCTGGACGAGGCCACCTCCAGCCTCGATTCCGAGAGCGAGGCGTTGATCCAGGACGGCCTGAAGAGTCTGCGCCGCGGCCGGACGACGTTCGTGATCGCGCACCGGCTCTCCACCATCCAGAGCGCGGATCAGATCCTGGTACTCGAGGCGGGAGAGATCGTGGAGCGCGGCACTCACAGCGAGCTGCTCGCCGCGGGTGGGCGCTACCGCCAGCTCTACGACAAGCAGTACCGCTTCGAGCGCGACCGGTTCATCAACCCGGGAGAGGATTTCACGCCGGAACCGGAGCCGGTACCGGTGGCGACACCGGTCGCTCCGCCCACGCGGCTGTAACGCTCGGGCGGTCCGGCTCGCTGCGGGGCCGGGGATCGACCGGCAGACCCGCCAGGGCGCGCTCGAAGCGGCTGCGGAGTGCGTGGTGTTCGTCGCCCAGCGCCGCCAGGCCTTCGCGGTACGCATCTCGTGCGGCCGCGATGTTCCCGAGGGCCAGCTCGACGTTGCCGATGGAAATCAGCGCTTCCGCGGCGATCGTCGTCTCGCCGGCGCGCAAGGCCACCTCCACGCTGGTGCGCCAGCTCTCGCGGGCGGCCGCCAGCTCGTTGCGGTGGTGGTGCAACGCCCCCAATCGCCGCAGTCCGACCGCCTGCGCGGCCCACGCACCGCACCAGGCCGCTTCCGCTACCGCGGCCATGCAGCAATCGATCGCTTCGCGTAGTCGACCGGCCCGTTCGTGCTGGCGCGCAGCCAGCAGGAGCTCGGCGGTCCGGAGCACTCCATCCAGCGGCGGTCTCAGCATTGCGTCTACCACGTTGCCTCGGGGGTCGGGCGTTAAACCCTTGTAGCTGTGCGCAACTTCATGAGCAAATGGGATGCCAGTCTGTGGCGCGGGCCACACGGCGCCGGGTTACATGACGCCGGAGTGCAAAGCGCCGGGGATTTCGGGTCCCCGGCGCCTTGCATGAGTGAGGCGTGGCGCCGCAGCGCTGCCCCTATGTCTGTGTCGTCCGCCGGACGAAGCGAGCGGAGAGGGCGTTTCCCGGTCCAGCATTTCCGCCGCTCCCCGCCGCCTCTATGTCCGAACGGCCCACCCGTCCGAGGGAGGTGCCGGGTGCCGTGCACGACACCCGACCGCCGGCGCGGTGCCTGGAGACGCCGCCTTTGCCGGCGAGAGTCCTCCCCTATGTCCGCTGCGAGTTCCGTTAGCAACTAGTAGGCCACGCGCTCCCGGCGTGCCCGCCCCTCGTAACCTGCCACAGAACCGCGAGTTACCGCGGACCACGAAGGCACGCCGCAGGTCGGCGTCGGAAGACCGTCGTCATCGCACACCACAGGGGCAGGCTGCGGTGTTGCATTGCCTCAACTCGTGGCACGCGCGGGCTCGTGAAACTGCTCTTCCTCGGTCGATCCCTTCATCGCGATGGAGGAGGACCGTCCACCGGTCACGATCTCCGTGACCTGGTCGAAGTAGGGAACGCCGACGAACTCCTGGTGCCGCACCGCTTCGTACCCGTCCTGCTCCGCGGCGAATTCCCGCTGCTGCAGATCGGAATAGGCGGCCATGCCGCGTTGGCGGTAGCCCGTGGCCAGCTCGAACATGGCGTAGTTCATCGCATGGAAGGCCGACAGGGTCACGAACTGGAATTTGTATCCCATCGCCCCCAGCTCGCCCTGGAAGCCCGCAATCTGCTCGTCCGACAAATGGCGCTTCCAGTTGAAGGACGGCGAGCAGTTGTAGGCCATCATCTTGCCCGGGAACTTCGCATGGATCGCATCGGCGAACGCCTTCGCTTCGTCCATGTCGGGCTTGCTCGTCTCGAACCAGAGCAGATCGGCGTAGGGTGCATAGGCCAGGGCGCGGGCGATGGCCTGCCGGATCCCGGGTTGCACGGCGAGGAAGCCCTCCGGCGTGCGGTCGCCGATGACGAACTCGCGGTCGTAGGGATCGATGTCGTTGGCCAGGATGGTCGCGCTGAGGGCGTCGGTCCGGGCGATCAGCACGGTGGGGACGTCCAGCACGTCGGCGGCCAGCCGCGCCGCCACCAGCTTGGTGATGAACTCGCTAGTCGGCACCAGGACCTTGCCGCCCAGATGGCCGCATTTCTTGAGTGACGCGAGCTGATCCTCGAAGTGCACGCCCGCCGCGCCCTTGCGGATCATGTGTTTCATGAGCTCGTAGGCGTTGAGCAGCCCGCCGAACCCGGCTTCCGCGTCGGCGACCATCGGCACGATCCAGTCGACTTCGGTGCGCCCGTTCATGTGGTCCATCTCGTCGGCCCGCAGCAGCGCGTTGTTGATGCGCTCGACCAGACGCGGTACACTGTCGGCCGGGTACAGGCTCTGATCGGGGTAGGTCTCGAGCGACGTGTTCATGTCCCCGGCGACCTGCCAGCCGGAGATGTAGATCGCCTTGAGACCGGCCTTGACCTGCTGCACGGCCTGCCCGCCGCTCACGGCCGACAGGGCGGCCACGTACGGCTCCTCGTGCAACAGGCGCCACAGCTTTTCGGCCCCGACCTCGGCGAGGGTGTGGGCGATGCCGATCGTTCCCCGCAGCCGCCACACGTCTTCCGCGCTATAGGGCCGGGTGATGCCGGACCACCGCGGGCTCGTGGCCCAGCGGCGCTCCAGCTCGGTGATGAACTGTTGCTTCGGCATGCGTCCCCTCCGAGGGCTAGTCGAGATAGTCATACGCCACGAGTGTCAGGAACTCCGGGAAGTCCGTCCCCGTCATCATCTGGTCGAAGAGTTTCGACGCAAGATCGAACTTCCCGGAGTCGAACCGGGCCGGCCCCAGCTGTTCGCGCAACGCTCCGAGCTCGTGGGCCATCGTCTGGCGGACCAGGTCCGGCGTGATTCGCCGCCCGTCCGCAAGCTTCGCGCCGTGCGTCACCCACTGCCACACCTGCGTGCGGGAGATCTCCGCGGTGGCCGCGTCTTCCATCAGGTTGTAGATCGGGACGCACCCCGAGCCCCGCAGCCAGGCCTCGAGGTATTGGATGCCGACGTCGATGTTCGTCCGCAGCCCGCCGAAGGTGATCTCACCCTCCGGCACGGCCAGCAGATCCGCCGCGGTGACGTGCACGTCCGCGCGCGTCACCTGCAGTTGGTGGGAGGCCGCCATCCTGGCGTCGAAGACGCCTCTGGCCACCGGTACCAGCCCCGGATGCGCTACCC
Organism: Gemmatimonadales bacterium; assembly: GCA_035311125.1. Taxonomy (GTDB): domain Bacteria; phylum Gemmatimonadota; class Gemmatimonadetes; order Gemmatimonadales; family GWC2-71-9; genus DASTHG01. The sequence continues at coordinate 1,680 of DATGDE010000091.1, read as the reverse complement.
AGGTGCCGTCGTGCCCGGCATTGACCTCCCGTAGCTTGTCCTGCGTCACCTTGGCGAGGGCGGCCGAATTGGCCGCCGGATCGTTCTTGATGGGGATTTGTGCCGCCATGCCGCCCATCGCATGAATGCCGCGACGGTGACAGGTCTGGATCAGCAGATCCACGTACGCCTTGAGAAACGCCTTGTCCATCGTCACGGCCGCCCGGTCGGGCAGCACGAACCGGGGATCGTTGCGGAACTTCTTGATGAAGCTGAAGATGTAATCCCAGCGCCCGCAATGGAGCCCCGCGGAGTGCTCGCGCAGCTCCCACAGGATCTCGTGCATCTCGAACGCCGCCAGGATCGTCTCGATCAACACCGTTGCCCGGATCGTCCCCTGCGGGATGCCGAGCTCGTCCTGCGCCAGCACGAACACGTCGTTCCAGAGCCGTGCCTCGAGATGACTCTCCAGCTTGGGCAGGTAGAAATACGGCCCGGTGCCGCGGCGGATCAGCTCGGCGGCGTTATGGAAGAAGAAGAGTCCGAAGTCGAACAGCGCACCCGACACGGGCCGGCCGTCGATCCGGACGTGCTTCTCGTCGAGGTGCCACCCCCGCGGCCGGACCATGAGCGTGGCGAGCGAATTCCCGAGCGCATACTGCTTGCCCTCAGGGCTGCGGTAGCTGATCGTGCGGCGCACGGCGTCCATCAGATTCGCCTGGCCTTCGAGGGTGGCCGCCCAGGTGGGCGAGTGCGAATCCTCGAAATCGGCCATGTAGACGCGCGCCCCGGAATTGAGGGCGTTGATGATCATCTTGCGGTCGACCGGTCCGGTGATCTCGACCCGCCGGTCCAGCAGATCGGCGGGGATCGACGCCACCGTCCAGTCGCGCTCGCGGACGCCGCTCGTTTCGGCCAGGAAGTCGGGACGCTCGCCGTCCAGAATGCGCCGCTGGCGCGCGCCCCGAGCGGCCAGAAGGTCGCGGCGGCGGTCCTCGAAGGACCGGGCGAGGCGCGCCACGAACTCGAGCGCGGGGGGCGTGAGCACCCGACGTGCGTCCTCGCTCTCGAGAGCGACTAGTTCCACGCCTGGCACGCCGGAGGGCGCCGCTGGGCGGTCAGCATGTGCCTCGAGTGAGGTGCCGGTCATGGATGACAGGCGGGAGGTTGGCAAGTGTCATGCCTCCGGGCAGCGTGGCTGGGGCGAGACGCACCGATTGCCGACTTTGGCTAGAATAGTGATTGTGTCGCAGTGAGGCCACATGGGGAGGTTGAAACGTCGATGAATATCTCTCCCGGCGCGCTCGGCGGCGATCATGTCGGCCCGCGACTGCTCATGACGAACGATCTCCGCTGGAACGAGCGGCGCGACTGATCGAGGATTCCGACGCCGGGTCGATCGCCACGCCATGGTGGGGCACCGATCAGCCCTCGGCCCGGGCGCTCCCGCCTAGCAGTCGGTTGTCGCTCCCCCACGTCACCCGTGGCGGGGGGGCCATGTGGCTCGGCGAGTGTGACCAATGACCGGCGGGCCAAGTCCCTGAATCCTCGCGAGCTAGCCGCCGGCAGCGGAAGCCAAGTAGCGGCCAACCAAAGGCATAGGTCTTGCGATGGCGGCAGATCCGAGGAGACTCCTTAGGTATAGCGAGAGGGAGGGCGTATGGGTGCGGGCCGGCGGAGCGGCAGTGATCGACGCGCGTT
>DATGDE010000090.1:0-5575 GCA_035311125.1 Gemmatimonadales bacterium | reverse complement strand
TCCCGGAGCGAGAGGAAGCTCCGCCCGTCCCGTTTACACCGGACCTGAGACACGACCCTGCCTGGAGTGCGGGTTCGGGACGTGCGTGTCGCCGCCGACGGGGTGTGGGTGGTGCAGGTGCGCACCGACGATCCGGCCGCGGCGGCGTGCCCAGCGTGTGGGGTGTTCTCCGCGACGGTGCGGCAGCGGCGAACGACCCGGCCGCGGGACCTGCCCGATGGGGAGTCGCCGCTGCGGGTGCGTTGGCACAAGGTGCAGTACGCCTGCCGGGAGGCCGGCTGCCCGCTCACGGCGTTCACCGAGCAGATCCCCGAGGTGCCGGCCCGGGTGCGGGTCACCGGCCGGTTGCGCCGGCACGTCGCCCGGCTCGTCGCCGACGGCGCGGCGGTCAGCACCGCGTGCGCCGAGTTGATGAGCTGGCCGGTGGCGCACCGGGCGTGGGTCGCCCACGCCGAGGCGCGGCTGGCCGAGCCGTCCCCGGTGCGGGTGCTCGGGATTGACGAGACCGACGCGGCCGGCCCACCTGGCGCCAGGACCCGGACACCGGGAAGTGGCTGGCCGAGCGGTTCGAGACGAACTTCGTCGACCTTGCCGGCACTCAGGGACTGCTCGGCCAGACCGCTGGGCGCACCAAGAGCACCGTGCTGAGCTGGCTGAACGCCGCGGCGCGGGGTGGAAAAACGCGGTCGAGATCGTTGCTATGGACCCGTGCGCGCCGTACCGCGCCGCCATCCGTCAGGCGCTGCCGCACGCGATGATCGTGGCCGACCACTTCCACCTCGTCCGGTTAGCGAACCAGGCCGTCACCGAGGTCCGCCGCCGCGTCAGCTGGGACGCCTACGGCCGGCGGGGGCGCCAGACCGACCCGCGTGGGCAGCCCGCCGCCGGTTGTTGCGCGCCCGGGAGCGGCTCACCGACCGACAGTTCACCAGGTTGTGGAACGACCTGGTCGACAGCGAGCCCACCGGGCAGATCTTGGCCGGCTGGATCGCTAAGGAAGAGCTACGCGCGTTGCTCGCCACGGCGCGCACCGGCGGGCAGCGGCACGACGTCGCCCACCGGCTGCACCGCTTCTTCGCCTGGTGCGCCGGCGCCAACGTGCCGGAGCTCAAGCGGCTCGCCGTGATGATCGACGCCTGGTGGCCCGAGGTCCTCGGCTTCCTGCGCACCGGAGTGACCAACGCCGGCACGGAGGCCACCAACCGCACCGTGAAGACCGCCGCCCGCACCGCCTGCGAGTTCCGAAACCTAAAGAATCAACGCCGGCGGGTACGGTTCGCCTGCACCCGGCACCATCGCCGGGCCACCGCCTGCCGAGGGTCGAACTCCCCCTAAAGATCGAAGAGCCGGGAAACGCCGCGCGCTGATTTGCGTGTCGGCGCGTCTACACGACCGGCAGAACTTCCCCAGCCTGATGCGGGTTGGGAGTTATGCGGCCGTGAGGGTCCGCTTCCGGCGCCTCGAGGCCGGACTCACTCGCTGGCTAAAGCAGGAGTGGCCGGATTCATGGCGCTCATTTCTCCAGCTCGGAGAGCCAGCGCAGGGCACGCAGACCCGGAAGGAAGCAATACTCGCCACCCCGAGTGACAACGAAGCTCGGCAAGTTCTGCAGGCGACGCCGGACGGGCTTCCCCGGAATGGTGACGCTGCCCGTTCCGTCGTGATGCCCGGCCACCGGGTCTTTTTCACCCGGGAACCCGATGAAATTGCCATCGTTGACCCACTCGGACTTGATGAACTCGAACTGCCGGTCGAGGTGGGCGCCGATGAAGACCCCGACAAGGCCCCGGTCTGCACCATCGTCTTCGAGCACGCCCTCCGGCAGTGGCGGGCCGTAGCTGGTGCCGCGGCGGATGATGCGGTGCATCCGTGCCACCCCGATGATGGTGGCATCGCGCGGGTTGACGCGTCGGATATGCGCACCGGCGGGACACTTGAAGCCGCGATCGTCGTCTTTCCGGTAGAGGAAGTCATTGTTGCGGTGCGGATCCGCGGCCAACGCCGGATCATCGTGCTCCGGGGAGAGGGTCAGCGGCGCCCCGCTCGGCCAGCGCCCGATCATCTTCGCCCCCAGGAGCGCCTCCTCCTCCCGGGTGGAGGTGTTCGCGCGCAGGTACTGGCGCCAGGCCGCCACCTTGGTGTGGAGCTTGCGGACGGCCAGGTAGGTTCCGTTGCGGCCCAGGACCTCGGGCCGCGGCATGGGCGGCAGGTTGCCGGTCTCGTCGGGATAGCCGAGGATGAACTCGCCGCCCTTGAGGGGGGGTTCCTGCGGATTGGAGCCGGGGATTCCGACCCCCTCGATGCTCGGATGGCTGATGCCGTCGCGAAAGCCAAAGGTGGTGCGCCCGGTGGGAAGCTGGTGGACCTCCTGCTGCCAGATCACCTGGACACCGGACGTCTCCTGAAGGGCGGCGCGGGCTCGCTCCAGCGCCTTGTCCAGACGCGCCACATCGGGCGCCAGCGCGCTCAACGCGAGATGAACATCGGGGGTTCCGAACGGTGGCTCCCAATGGGCCGGATCACTCTCGCCAACGTCGCCGAGCACGTCCGCGCGCGCGGCCATGCCCTGCCGGAACTCCAGCGGAAAGCTGTCGAGCGACTCCGGGGGCACCCCGACGGCTCGCAGTCCTTGGTAGGTGAAGGCCACGGCGACCCAGGCATCTTGATTCGGATCGGCGCTGGGGAGTCCGCCCTCGATCGCCGGAAGCAGCCGCCGCAGCAGGGCACGCCCGGCGTGGCGGTCGTCGACGCGCAGGAAAACAAACCTGCCCACGTACGGCGCCGGCCGGGGATGAAGTGCTGCACTCTGGATGTCGTCGATCTCGACGCTCGCGGTCGGTGCGCTGCCGCTCACCGCTGCGTTCATGATTTCCGTGACTCCATATCAGGTCTCCACACTCGGATAACTCCGCGCTTTGGCTCGCACTCGCATCCGCCACGGCCTGACCCGTCCATTACGCGGCCCGGTTCACCGCCGACACTTCGTACGCCATGACCCGCCGACCGAAATCACCGGATGAGCACCCGTGCTCGACTCAAGGACCGTGCGTCGGCCCTAGCCCGCGGCTACATCGAGCAGCTTCTGGAAGGCCGGCGTGGCCAGCAGCGCCGCGTTGGCCGGATTGTCGAGCGCCGCCCGGAACTCGGGGGTGTCGAGCACCGCCTGAAACGCCTCGTTCACGCGCTGGTCCTTCCAAATCTGTTGCACGGTGAGATCGGGGTAGGAGCTGACGAAGTTGCCCGCGGGCACCTGGTGGGCGACAAACCAGTCCTTCACGTTGGGATCGGCGATGCCGGGGAACCCTTCCGCGTGCGAAAAGATCATCTCGAAGTTCTTCGCGATCGCCGTCCTGGCAAAGTCGTCGATGTAGGTGTCCCAGGACCCGTCGAAGACGCTGGCGAACATGTGCCTCGTACCTTCGTCGAAGATCACATTCCGCGCGTCGTGCAAGGTGCCGATCTCCTTCAACGCGGCTCGACCCGCCTCCAAAGCCGCCCCGCTCGAAAGAGTGGCGAGGTCCTCGCGCAGCGCATCCGCGTGCCCCGGCTTGATCTTGGTGAAGACAGTGAACTCGCTACACACCCCATCCGCCCTGCCCGGCCGCTGTGGCTGAGCTGGTTGGGTTGCTTCTGGCGTCGCAGCCATCGGAGTCCCTCCTTGTCCCGAATATTCCTAGCGCCTGTGCCTCGTGAACCGTCTGTGACTTAGTGGCGATCGGGGTTCGTGGTTGGCATCGCCTTCCTGCGCCGCCCCGGGCTGGATGCGGCGGCGCTGACGCTGCTGCTGGGATCGGTGCTCCGGTCGGCGCGGTGGCTCGGACCGTCGGGACCTCGGCAAGCGCCACGAGCATCGCGGCTGGATCATCGCGAACGGGGTGATCACCCTGTTGCTCGGGCTGCTCATCCTGTTCGGGTAGCCGGGGTCGACCCTGTGGGTGCTAGCCACGTTCCTCGGCGTTGACCTGATCGTCAAGGATGTCGCCTACATCCTGCTCGGGTCCTCGGTACGACGGGCACTTCGGCCCGGCACCGTCTGATTCGCTCTCCGCGAGCGACTGGATACCCGAGACGGTGGAAAGATGGCTCCCATGGCGCCTCCTCGCAAGGCCACTCCGACGGGTGGTGCCGTGTCGGCTACCCAGCCGGAGGCTGAGGTCGCGCTCGGTTCGGCTAGTCCTGGTTCGGTGTTGGCCGCGCTGAATCCCCTGCACCTGGCACGGCAGATCGTGCCGTCCCGGCGAACACCAGTCGAGCATCTGGCGTTCTATGTGACGATCGTGGGTCTGGCCTTCGCGGAGGTTATAGAGCCACCGACAGCGGCCCTAATCATCGTGGGTCACAGATTGCACTCATCGCGATACGAGATGTTGCGCGAAGTCGGTGAGGGTCTCGACCAGGTGCGGTGAGACGGCCGCGGAGATGTCCGTTCGGACAGGCCGCTCCACCGCGCACCTACAGCAGGGCGCCCTCAGACTGGGAGCTGTTAGCCATGATCGGTTCGGAGATGCGGGTACGCGGCGCAGATCGGGCCTTGGCTCGCGTGCCACGCCGCCGCTAGTCGCCTCTTTAACGCGTTCTGAGACGGCAGCCTCGATCGTTTAATCGCCTCACAAACGTCCGATTCCGAGACATCCGCACGATCGTCAAGCGAGTTGGTCTCCCGGTCTCATAGACGACCGTTTACAGACGCACTGCTCGCTCGCCCGGCCGGGCCTTCTCGCCTGATCGTCGCCACCCGCGAGGCGGCTACTCGACGCGGTCGAGTGCCGGGTCCGGACGCTCGCCGAGCAACTCGATCCACGCCGACTTGATGCACGGGTAGTGCCGAGCCGCCTCGACGAGGTCCATGAACCCCACGATCGTGGTCGTGAACCGCTCGCCGAGAGCCGCGTCGACGAGCCGGCCGGTCGCGTCGAAGGCCTGGTGGGCCTGGGCCAGGGAGAACATGTCGGGGTAGACGCGGGCTCCCAGGTGCTCGAGCGGGATCCGCAGCGTCCACAGCCCGCGGTTGCCACCGACCATGGACGGGGAGGCGGACATCAGCAGCGCGTGGCGTTCGTTGAACGGCTGCGGGCGGAACCGGGACACCCAGTCGATGGCGTTCTTGAGCAGCCCGGGCATGGCCGCGTTGTACTCCGGCGAGGAGATCACGAACGCGTCGCTGGCCTCGAGGCGGCGACGAAACTCCTCCGCCCCGGGTGGAAACCCGACGCCGTCCTGCTCGTCCTGGTCGTAGGACGGCGCGTCGAACTCGGCCATGGCCGCCAGGTCGACCGTTCCGCCGTGCTCCTCGATCGTCTGCGCCGCGAGGCGCGCCAGATGGGAGTTGAGCGACTGCTCGCGCAGCGCCGCGGAGAACACCAAAAACCGGAGCGGTCCGGGGCCGGTGTCAGTCATCGCTCTTCTCCTCGTCCTGGCTGCCCTGGCCTCGTCGCGCTCCCCGCCTACGCCTCCCCTGCCGACGCTGTCGTCAACAATCGCGGCTGCCGCCACGATGGCCGGTCAGCGGTCCCGGCGAATAACTTTGATGCGTCTCGATAACGACCGTCTTCGAGACGAAGTTGAACACATACTG
>DATGDE010000089.1:0-1616 GCA_035311125.1 Gemmatimonadales bacterium | reverse complement strand
AAGTGATCCGCATCGCGCTGGACGCGATGGGAGGAGATAGCGCCCCGGACGCCGAGATCGATGGGGCGGCGCAGGCCCTCGCGGAGTTGCCGCCCACCTTCCTGGTGCAGCTCGTCGGCCGCACGGCCGACATCGAGCGGGCGCTCGCGCGGCACGCCAATCTCCCCCGCAAGCGGCTCCAGATCGTCGAGGCGCCGGAGGTGGTCGGCATGGGCGAGAAGCCGCTCGCGGCACTGCGCAGCAAGCCGCAGTCCTCGATCGCCATCGGCCTCGGGCTCCAGAAGAACGGCGGTTCTGACGCCTTCATCTCCGCCGGCAACACGGGCGCGGTGATGGCGGCGTCCACGCTGGTGCTGCGGCTGCACCCCGGCGTGCAGCGCGCGGCCATCGGCGCGGTGCTCCCGACCGGCGGCAACCCGCTGCTGCTGGTGGATTCCGGCGCCAACGTGGATTGCGATGCACGCGAGCTGGTCGGCTTCGCGCACCTGGGCGCCGTCTACGCGCGCGACGTGCTCGGCCGGGCCGAGCCGGCGGTCGGACTGCTCAACATCGGGGAAGAGGACGAAAAGGGGAACGCTGTGGTGAAGGAAGCGCACCAGCTGCTCAAGGCGCAGGCCGGCTTCCGCTACGTGGGCAACGTCGAGGGACGGGATGTGCCGGCGGGCGAGGTGCGCGGCGGTCCGCTCGACGTGGTGGTGTGCGACGGCTTCACGGGCAACGTGGTGCTCAAGTTCTACGAGTCCGCGGCCCGGGTGTTCGTCTCGTTCGTCAAGCGCGAGGCGCCCGACGTGCTGCAGCTCCCCGAAATGACCAACGTGCTCAAGATCCTCGACTGGTCCATGTACGGCGGCGCGCAGCTGCTCGGCGTCCAGGGCGTCTCGGTGATCTGCCACGGCGCCTCGCCCGCCCGCGCCATCAAGCACGCGATCCGCGTGGCCGTGCAGGCGGTGGAGAGCCACCTCAGCCAGGACATCGGCGCCGAGTTCGCCCGCGGCCAGGAGGTCGCGTGACGCCCCCTCCTTCGGCCGGAGGCAGCACGCCCCGCCCCCTCGAGCACTGCCACATTGTGTCCCTCGCCCTGAACGTGCCCGGTCCCGTTGCCGTCGCGGAGCTGCAATCGGCTGGCGCGCGGGTCACCAAGGTCGAGCCGCCAGCGGGGGACCCGTTGCGGGAGATGTGCCCGGCGTGGTATCGGGAGCTGACGCAAGCCCAGACCGTGCGCCGGCTCAACCTCAAGGACCCGGCGGAACGTCGGGCGCTCGACGACCTGATGGAATCCGCTGATCTACTGGTCACCTCGTTTCGCCCCCAGGCGTTGGGGCGACTGGCGCTGGACTGGGAGAGCGTACAGGCGCGGTTTCCCCGAATCTGCTACGTAGCTATCGTGGGATACCGGGGGCCCCGATCGAACGAAGCCGGTCACGATCTCACCTACCAGGCTGACGCCGGCCTGCTCAACCCACCACACCTTCCCCGGACGCTGATCGCCGACCTGGCCGCCGGGCTGCGCGCGGCGATCAGCGGTCTCACGCTGCTGCTACAGCAGCATCGCGAGGGTGTGGGCGGGTACACGGAGGTCGCCATCGCCGACGCCCTGGCGTTGTTCGCCACGCCGC
>DATGDE010000088.1:0-5695 GCA_035311125.1 Gemmatimonadales bacterium | reverse complement strand
CGATCAGTACGAGACGCTGGATCGGTACAAACCGCGGTTCACCTAGGACGTGCGACCATGGCCGTGACCTACGCGAGTTACCTGCGGCTCGACGAGCTGCTCGCCCTGCAGCGTCCGCACGAGGGCGAGCTGGAACACGACGAGACCCTGTTCATCATCATTCACCAGGTCTACGAGCTCTGGTTCAAGGAGATGCTGCACGAGCTCGACCACCTGACGCGCCTGCTGCGCGACAACGCCACGCCGCAGGCGCTCCACACCCTCAAGCGCATCCTCACCGTCCTCAAGGTGCTGGTCGCACAGATCGACATCCTGGAGACGATGACCCCGCTCGGGTTTCTCGCCTTCCGCGACCGCCTGGCGTCGGGCAGCGGGTTCCAGTCGTTCCAGTTTCGCGAGCTGGAGTTCGCGCTCGGCCTGAAGCAGCTGAGCGCTGTCGAGCGCTACCCGGACGGCAGCGCGCACCGCGAACGCGTGGAGCGGCGCTACACCGAGCCGGGTGTATGGGACGCCTTCCTCGTATACCTCCAGCACCATCAATACGACGTCCCCCGTGCCCTGCTCGAGCGCGATCTCACGCGGCCGGTGGAGCCGAGCCCCGAGCTGCAGCGCGTGTTGATCCAGGTGTACCGCAGGGATCCCACGGTCACCGCGGTCTGTGAGCGGCTCATCGATCTCGACGAGGGATTCATGGAGTGGCGCTATCGTCACGTCAAGATGGTGCAGCGCACGATCGGGACGCGCCGCGGCACCGGCGGCTCCGCGGGTGCGGAGTACCTCCTCACCACCCTCAACCAGCCGGCCTTCCCCGATCTGTGGCAGATCCGCACCGAGCTGTGACACTCACCGCCGCACTGCTGTCCGCGACCCCCAACGCGCTCGCACCGCATTACTCCCGCTTTGGCGTCACCGAGCGGTTGCTGCTGACGGGCCATTCTCACCAGGCATGGCCCGACGTCGGATTCGACGCGCAGCAGCGGGCGTGGCTCGACGCCGCCGAACTCCTGGACGACAAGTGGGACCGCGCCTTCGCGATGGCGGACCGGGTGCGGGCGGGATTCGCCCGCCTGCTCGACGACGGGAACGGACATATCGCGCTCGGCGCGAACACCCACGAGCTGGTGGTGCGCTTCCTCTCGGCCCTCCCGCTGGCGAAGCGGCCCCGCCTCGTGACCACCGACGGCGAGTTCCACACCATCCGACGCCAGCTCGACCGGCTCTCCGAAGAAGGGATCGAGGTGGTCCGCGTGCCGGCTCGGCCGGCGAACCTCCTGGCCGAACGACTCGCCCGCATGGTCACCGATCGGACCGCCGCGGTGCTGGTATCGGCCGTGCTGTACGAAAACGCTCACATCGTGCCGAACCTGGGTTTCACGCTGGAAGCATGCCGCCGCTTCGGCGCGGAGCTGCTGGTGGACGCCTACCACGCCCTCAACGTGGTGCCGTTCGCTCTCGCGGCGGAACGACTGGAGGACGCCTACGTCGTGGGCGGCGGCTACAAGTACTGCCAGCTCGGCGAGGGCAACGCTTTTCTCCGTCTGCCTCCCGACTGCGCCCTGCGACCCGTGATTACGGGGTGGTACAGCGAGTTCGCACTCCTCGCTTCCCCCCCGATGACCGGTCCGGTCCCCTACGGCGCGGGGCCCGCCCGCTTCGCCGGTGCCACCTACGATCCCACGAGCCACTATCGAGCGGCCGCGGTGTTCGACTTCTTCGAGCAGCAGGGTCTCACGCCGCCGCTGCTGCGCGAGGTCAGCCAGCATCAGGTCGGCTTGCTGGCGCACGAATTCGACCGGCTGGACCTGGACCGCACGGTGATCAAGCGCGACCGCCGCTCGCTGCCGCTCGAGGCGACCGGTGGCTTCCTGGCGCTCTACGCCCCCAGAGCGCGCCAGATCTCTCAGGCGTTGCGACAGCGGGGCGTGTGGACCGACTATCGAGGGGATACCCTGCGACTCGGACCGGCGCCCTACCTGAGTGACGTGCAGTTGCGAGACGCCATCGCCCGGTTACAGGAAACGGTCGCCGCCTCCGGCCGGTGACGCCGCGCCTTCGCGGCGCGTTCCCGGGCGGTGCATCTTGAGAGTCATGTCCGAATCCCTCCGGGTGGTGTCGGGACCCCAGTACCGCACGGGCGTGACCGCCGCCGGAGAGCGACTGGCCAGGCCGCAGCGCTATTCCTCCAAGCTCGCCCTGGTGCTTCCGGGTGGCGGCGCCCGGGCTGCCTATCAGGTCGGCGTGCTCGCGGCCCTGGCGGAACGGCTGCCGGAGCTCGAATTCCCGATTCTCACCGGCGTCTCCGCCGGGGCGATCAACACGATCTACCTCGCGGCCCATCCGGGACAGCTCGCTCAGGCCGTCGCCGGGCTTCAGGTCGCCTGGGGAGGGCTCACCACGGAGCAGGTGTTTCGGGTGCGCCCCGGAAGCCTCATGGGAGCGGCGGCGCGCTGGTTGCTCGCCTCCCTGCTCGGGCGCCACACGGGACCCACGCCCGCTCGGGGGATTCTCGACACGCAGCCGCTGCGCGAATTCCTCGAAGCGACGGTGGACGTCCGCGGCATCCAGGCGAATATCGACGCCGGCCGCTTGCGCACCGCGGCGCTCAGTGCCACCGCGATCGACTCGGGCCGGTCCGTCACTTTCATCCAGGGGCGCAGCGACGAATCGGCCTGGGAGGGACCCCAGCACGCCGGCTTGCGCACACCGCTGCAGCTCGAGCATGTCATGGCGTCGGCGGCGATCCCGATCCTTTTTCCAGCCGTGCCCCTGATCGGGGAGTTCTTCTGCGACGGGAGCGTCGGCCAGGCCGCGCCGCTCGCCCCGGCGATTCACCTCGGCGCGCGTGCGGCATTCGTGATCGGGCTGAAGACGCGCTCCCGGGACGCCACTCCCGTCACCGTCGCCCGGCAGTATCCCAGCGTGGCGGAGGTCTCCGGCCTGCTGCTCGATACGATTTTTCAGGACCAGCTGGAGGCGGACGCGGATCAGCTGGAGCGCATCAATGGCCTGCTGGCGGCACTGCCGGCGCACACGCCGGCGCCGCAATCCCTGCGGCCGGTAGATCTCCTGGTGCTGCGGCCGCGACGCGACCTGGCCACCCTCTCTCGAGGCCTTTCGACTTCCCTGCCGAAGCAGGTGCGGCGGATCGTCGACGGCATGGGCGGCCGGCGCGAAGGGGCGGCGGAGTTCCTCAGCTATCTGCTGTTCGAACCCGAGTTCACCTCGAGACTCGTGGAGCTCGGCTACGAGGATCTGGGGGCGCAGTGGCCCCAGATCGAGCGCTTCTTCGCGAAACTCGAGCGCCCTCGCGACGGCGCGGACTGACGAGGCCGGTCCTCACGGACCGTCGAGCATCTTCCTGACGGCCGCCAGGTATTCCCGCGCGAGCCGGTGCTGCGGCGCATAGGCCGCCCATGCGCTCGAGGCCCAGGCCTGCACCAACCGTTGATATTCCGTGTCATCGCCTGCGGTATGTACGTCGGCGACGGTCAGCTCTCCGCGTGCCGTGAGCAGCGGCGGCTTCGGCGGCGTCGGCGGTGCCGTTGCTGGGTCCCCCCGTGCGGGCCTGGCCCAGTACAACCGCTCATCGCCGGGATGCTCGAGCAGGCACCCCAACGCGCTCAGATGCCGGATATAGGACTTGGCCGAGTGTCCGTATTCCTCCGGGTGTTGCAGGGCGTACACGTCCACCAGCATGTTGTGCATCGAGCCGCGTGCCGGGCTGGTCCACGACGCCGCGCTCAGCGCGTCGAACGCCGCCTGGCAGCCGGCGCGCCCGCCGAGCGGAGCGCCGCACGAGGGACACGGCTCGACCGAAAAGGCAGTCATCGCGGGATTTCACACCCGAGTGGAGTTCGACGTGACTGAGCGCCTAAGCATCTGAGCGCCCAGTCCGAGATGCTGGGCGGCGGCTGAAGCCGCACATCGGCAGTAGGCGACGCACCGTCGGCGGGCTCATCGGAAGCCCCTGGGCAGGCAGAGCGGCAGCGCAGAGGTGCGAGCGGATCAGTACCGAGGCCCATCTTCTAGTGGACTACGTTCAGCAAGCACCGGCGTTGCGGTCTGTACCCACGCGAACGACTTCAGTTTCTCGATTGCCCTGAAGAGCGACGCAGCAGTCCCGTCGTCCTGTATAGAGATGTAGTAGTACCCGCCCTTACTCAGGCGCCCACCCCCAACGACCACCCCACCAACCGCATCCACCGCACGTTGCTTCTCATCTCGGGAGGTTTGCTCGTAGAACATCACCATGACAATGTTGCGTGGAAACGGCGTACCCCACTCCGGGGAAGACTTCTCCATATTGTCTGGCGAATGCATCGCCTTCCAGGTAGCGATCGGGATCGACTCGGGTGGGAAATCAGGCACGAACGCCAAAGTGTCTGTTCTCTGGCGTGCAGTGGTTGGGGTCTGTTGCGCATTGCAGGCGCAAAGTGCAGCGGCGAGCACGATCGCCAGGCGCATCCCGACTCTTATCCCCGTCATGTCCACGACCTTCGTTGTCTTCCATGGCTTGGCCATCGTTCCTCCACACGCGAAGGTCAGGTTGGACTGCCGCAGAGAGCGCGCCCAAAACCCCGACCGCCACGCCGATGCGTTCCGCGCGGGCCCACAGGAGCGGCTCTCTGTATCCGGATAGTGGACGACGCTCGCTTCTCATGGGCTGCTATCACTCGATCTCCCCGCGCTCTACGCCCTCGATTCCCCGGATACCCAAGCCATTCGCGGTCGTCAGCCACTCCGCCGCCGTTCGATAGGCCCAGTCGGCCACCTTGGAGTTGTAGATGGCGCTCGTCCAGTCGATCTCCTTGGATTTTGTCACGGGGATTCTGTTCTTCGCCACGCAGTCCTTGAGCTTCGTGGGCCACTCGCCGAGGCGCATCAGCCGGGCGTTGCGATGGGCGTTGGCGAGCTAGCGTCGAGCGCATGGGCCGGAGCCAGTCGCGCCAGCAGAAGACGCCATTGCTTGAGCGCGTCCGGCTGCTGCCGCAGCGCCTTGATCGTCCTCTCGCCGACCGTCTTCGAGTGTTCGGTGACGTGCTCGGAGAGACGCGCCTCGCAGGCTGCCGCCGACAGTAGGATGGCTGCTGCGGCTGCTCCAGCGACTTCGGGCACGTCGCTTCGACGAGCGGCGTCCGCTGCACGCTCAGCCGCCCGCTTGGCCTCCGCGACGAAGACCCGGTCGAAGCCTCGGATCATCACCTCGATCGCCGGCGTCCACTCCATCGCGTGCAGGTCGTCGCTGTCGCGCACGTCGAAGCGTTCTGGCTTATCGGGCATGGCGGCCGCTCCGGGGGCAACGGCAAGTCCGCTGGGGGATGCGCTGTGCCCAAACCTATGCCCCAAAAAGCGCCGACGACGGGGTGGTGGCCCGGCCGTGAGGGTTGGCGTAAGCGATTGTCGAGGTGAGAGAACAGCGACGGACAGGGAGGGATTCGAACCCTCGGTACCCTTACGGGCACACCGGTTTTCGAGACCGGCCGTTTCAACCGCTCACGCACCTGTCCGGACTACTAGTCGCGAGGACGCTGAGATGCTCAGTCGCTCAGGGGGCTCAATCAGGTACCTCTATGCGACCGAGCATCTGAGCATCTACGCGTCTACCTTAACGGACAGGGTGGGATTCGAACCCACGAAACGGTTACCCGTTTACACGCTCTCCAGGCGTGTGCCTTCAGCCGCTCGGCCACCTGTC
>DATGDE010000087.1:0-7649 GCA_035311125.1 Gemmatimonadales bacterium | reverse complement strand
GCCGGTGTCGACGACGGTTCCGGAAACCTCGAGCCCCGGGATGATCGATTCGCCGGCCGGCGGCGGATAGCGGCCCGCGATCTGCGACAGGTCGGCGCGATTCAACCCCGAGGCCGCGACGCGCACCAGCACTTCGCCGGCGGCCGGCACGGGGTCGGGCGCCTGCTGCAGCGCCGCCGCGTAACGCCCGTCTTGCTCGACGACCTGGAGAAAACGCATCGGCTCCCGTCTCAGAGTGTGATCCGTCGCCTTGTATCGCACCAGCGGCCGGGCCGATATTTGGCCTCATGAAATTCCCGTCACCCCGCGTGTGGCCGGCGTTCGCCGCGACCGCCCTGCTGTTCTCCCCCGCCTGCAGTGACGGGGCAGGCCCACCGCCCGCCGCCGACCCGGTCCTCGTGGGAGCCGGGGACATCGCCAGTTGCATCTCCACCAACGACGAGGCCACGGCCCGGCTGCTCGACACCCTTCCCGGTACCGTCTTCACGGCTGGAGACAATGACTACTCCGACGGCGCCGTTCCGCCACCCTACGGCGTGTGTTTCGACTCCACCTGGGGCCGTCACCGTGCCCGCCTCCGTCCGGCACCGGGGGACGACGACCGGCGTGGCGGGACCCTGACGCTGGACGATTACTTCGCCTACTTCGGCGCGGCCGGCCACCCCCCGACCGGGTCCTACAGCTACGACCTCGGCTCCTGGCACATCGTGGTGCTCAACGCGACGCCATCGGTGGATACGGCCCAGCTGACCTGGCTCCGCACCGATCTGACGACGCACCCCACGCGGTGCGCGTTGGCCATCGCGCATCGCCCCCGGTTCAGCTCCGGCAATACCGGCAGCTCGCCCGGTATGGGGACGGTGTTCCAGATACTGTACGACAACGGCGTGGAGCTCCTGATCTCCGGCAACGATCACGACTACGAGCGCTTCGCGCCGCAGGCCCCGGACCAGACGGTCGATTCCGCAGCGGGCGTCGTGCAGCTGGTCGTCGGAACGGGCGGCAAGAGCCACGGCCGTATCAACCTGCCCCTCGTGGCCAATAGCATCGCCCAGAACGACGACTCGTATGGCGTGCTGCGATTGGTGCTCCACCCGACGAGCTACGAGTGGCGGTTCATACCCGTCCCGGGGAGGACGTTCAGCGACGCCGGGGAGCGCTCCTGCCACTGAGCCGCGCGGCGCCGGCTAGCCTCGCAACGCCGCGAACACGCCCACCACGGCGATCGCCAGTCCCAGCGCGATCTTGAGCGCCGCGGCGGCGGCCCGACCCAGCACGGCGCCCCAACCGGCGCGCAGCGCGACGCCGGGGGAGAACTGCCGCGTGTACTCGAACAGGGCCGCACCGGCGAACGACCCCACGAACGCCCCGATGACGCTCCCGATAATGGGCACCGGGACCCCGACCACTGCGCCGACGATGCCGCCGAGCAGCGCCCCCCACCCGGCGCGCCGCGAGCCCCCGTATCGCTCGGCGAACCAGAAGCCGAGCCACCATTCCACGACTTCTCCCATCAGGGCGAGCCCCAGAACGACCGCGATCGTCACGGCCCCGATGGCGTGAAATCCGGTGAGCCATCCGTAGCCGATGACGCCCAGCACCATCACCCACAGGCCCGGCAGTCCCAGGGCGGCGAGCACCAGGCCGGCGACGCAGCAGACGGCGAGCAGCAGCCCTGGCAGGATCGCGCTCATGTCCCCCGATGTTCCGCGATTCGTCGCCTGCGCTACCGGCCGGCCGGCGGGGGCGCCGCGAGGTCATGCCGGGTCACGACGAAGTAGTTCTGGTCCACATGGAAGGTGGCCGGATCCTTCAGGTGGATGGTGGTACGCTGCCACGCCTCGGTGGGCCGCACGACAGTGAACCCCGAGTCGCCGAGGGTCACCTTCACCGGCATGTCGAATCCCGTGACGACATCGGCCCACCGGTAAGCGAGCGTCGAGTCGGCGATGCTGTACTCGAACGCCGGCACCTTGGTGGTGGTGAGGTACTGCTGGAACACCTTGCCCAGGTCCAGGCCCGCTTCCTTGCTGATGTATTGCTGGACCTGCTCCCCCGTCACCGTCTGGTGCCAAAACGTGCGGTTCAGGCCGCGCAAAATGCCGCGCCACTTGTCGTCGTCGCCGATGATCTGGCGGATCGTGTGCAGCATGTTGCCGCCCTTGTAGTACATGTCGCCGGAGCCCTCATCGTTCACGCCGTACTGCGCGACGATGGGGCGATCGTTGCGGATGTTCTGTCGCGTCCCGATCACGTATTGCGCCCCGGCCTGCTTGCCCGCGAGGCATTCGGTGTAGAGGTTCTCCGAATAGTTGGCGAAGCTCTCGTGCACCCACATGTCGGCCTGGTCCTGCATCGTGATGTTGTTCCCGAACCACTCGTGGGCGCTTTCGTGCACCACGATGAAGTCCCACAGCAACCCCAGTCCGGTGTGCGAGAGATCACGCCCCAGGTACCCGTTGCCGTAGTGATTCCCGTAGGCCACCGCCGTCTGGTGCTCCATGCCGAGGTGCGGCGCCTCGACCAGTTTGTAGCCGTCTTCGTACCACGGGTAGGGTCCGAACCACGACTCGAAGCATTTCATCATCGATTGCGCCTGCGTGAATTGCCGCTCGGCTGCCGCTTTGTGATAGGCCAGGGGCCAGAAGTCCATCGTGAGCGGTCCGGCCTCGCCGGCATAGATCGTCGTGAAGGGCGCGTAGCTCCCGGCGTTGATCGCGATGTCGTAATTGTTGATGGGCCGGGTAACGAACCACTCGTAGGTGGTCGTGCTGTCCGGATGGGGAGTCACCGCGCGCAGCCGGCCGTTGGAGACGTCGAACATCGGGTCGGGTACCGTGATCGCGACCCGCTGGCTGTCGGGCTCGTCGGCCAGGTAGTCCTTGTTGGGCCACCAGACACTGGCGCCCAGTCCCTCGTTGGCCGTGGCGACCCAGGGATTGCCAACGGAGTCCCGGGACCAGATCAATCCGCCGTCCCATGGCGGGCGCACCGCCGCGCGGGGCGTGCCATGGTAGTACACGGTGATGGTGCGCCGGTCGCCGGCGCGTTGCTGCGTGGCGAGCGTGGCGAAGAACGCGTTGCCGTCGCGGCGATACGAGACGCGACGGCCGTCCTGCACCATGCTGTCGACGGCGAGCGGGACCTGCAGGTCGATCTGCATTTCCCGTCCCGGGCGTACCACGCGGTAGGTAATCCCGTTGTAACCCGCGATGCTGCTGTCGGCCGGATGCACGTCGACGTGGAGGTCGTAGAAGACCACGTCCCACCAGGACCGCTGTGGCGTGTCGCTGCCGCGCAGCGTGTCACCGTGGGTGAAGGTCCGCCCGGGCGTTTGCTGGGCGGCGCTCCGCGTCAGCGGCCAGAGGAGCGCGCACGAGCACAAGAGCCAGCGTCGCATGAGTGTGACTTTCCGTGTGAGGAGAAGGACAAAGCCCCGTGAACGGGGTCGCTCACGAGGCTTCAGTGGGCCTGGGTAGAGATGAACTACCGACCTCACGCTTGTGAGGCTTCAATGTAATGGACAGAAATCCAGCGCGAAACCCTGAGCCGACCGCGGCTCCATCGCAACTCAATCCGGCTGCCCTGGGTGGTGCCGCAGGCGCGCTGTCGCCTCGTCGATCCGACCGACATACGCGCGAATCGTCTCGCCGTGCGCCCGGCGCGGCAGGACGAAGTGGCGATCGTCGGGTCGCGAGCTCTTGAGGTCATCCATCATCAGGTCGCCGCCGTGCATCTCCACTGCCGCTTCGAACCGCTCGACCGCCGTGAGCAGGTCCGCGAGGTCCTCGGGTTTCTCGCTGCCCGTTACCGGGACGCCGCGACCTCGCAGCCGAGCCGCGACCTCGGCCGCAGCCGCCGCGCGCTCCTCGGCGCCACTGGGATCGAGATTATCCTCAAGATCTCTGTCCATATCCATGTTCGCACCTCCCGGGGGTCGCGGGTCCGTAGCACACTACAGCTTCGCCCGGCGCAACAGCTGGGCGTTGATCGCGACGATCACCGTGCTCGCCGACATGAGCACCGCACCGACCGCGGGTGAGAGCACGATTCCCCACGGAGCCAGCACCCCGGCGGCGAGCGGGACTGCAATGATATTGTAGCCCGCCGCCCACCAGAGGTTCTGGATCATCTTCCGGTAGCTCGCGCGGGACAGCGCGATGATCCGGGGGATGTCCCGCGGATCATCGCGTACGAGCACGATATCGCCAGCCTCGACCGCCACGTTCGTGCCGGCGCCGATCGCGACCCCCACATCCGCGGTGACGAGCGCCGGGGCATCGTTCACCCCATCGCCGACCATCACCACGCGCTTCCCCTGCGCCTGGAGCTCCTTGATCTTGTCCACCTTCTGGTCGGGGAGCACCTGCGCGAATACGGTATCGATCCCGAGCTGGCGCCCCACTGCCTCCGCGACCGGCCGCGCGTCTCCCGTGAGCATGACCACCTCGATGCCTTCCGCATGCAGACGGCGGACGGCCTCGGCGGATTCCGGCCGTACGGCATCCGCGATAGTGAAGACGGCGAGGGCTCGTCCCCCCTCGACGAGATAGACCGCTCCGTGTCCGAGCGCCGCGGCCCGCTCGGCGCCCGCGCGCAGCCCCGCACCAGCATCGATATGGAGCTCCGCCAGCAGATTCGGACCACCGGCCGCAAGGTGCTGTCCGTCGACCAAGGCGCGCACGCCGCGACCGGGGAGGTTTTCGAATTGCGTAGAAGGTGGAACGGTCAGCCGCCGGTCCGCCGCGCTCGCCAGGAGGGCGCGCGCCACCGGGTGCTCGGAGTCGCGCTCGACGGCGGCCGCGAGTTGCAGCGCCCTGTCCGGGGTGATGCCGGGCTCCGTCGTAATGTCCACCACCCGCTGCTCGCCGAGGGTCAGCGTGCCTGTTTTGTCGAACACCACGGTGTTCACCTTTCGCGCTTCCTCGAGGCCGCGCCGGTCGCGCACGAGGAGGCCGCTCCGCGCGCCGAGCGTTGTCGAGATCGCGATGACGAGCGGTATCGCGAGCCCGAGGGCGTGAGGGCAAGCGATGACGAGCACCGTCACGAGCCGCTCGACGGCGAACGCTGGGTCCTCACCGCGGAGGCCGAGCCAGGTCACGAGGGTCACCGCCCCGGCGCTGATCGCGACGAGGGTGAGGATGAAAGCGGCCCGGTCGGCAAGCGCCTGCGCGCGCGAGCGGGACGTCTGCGCCTGCTCGACGAGTCGCATGATGGAGGAGAGCATCGTGCGCTCGCCGGTCCCGGTGACTTCGACGTACAGCGACCCGGACCCGTTCACGGTGCCGGCAATCACCTTGTCCCCTTCGCGCTTCTCGACCGGGCGCGATTCACCCGTGATCATTGATTCGTTCACCGCGCCCGCTCCCCGGCGCACGACGCCGTCGGCCGGCACACCCGCCCCCGGACGAACGAGGACCGTGTCACCCTCGCCCAGGTCCGAGACCGGCACGTCTTCCGTCCGGTCGCCGACGACGCGCACCGCGGTGTTCGGGAGGAGCTTCGCCAGCTCCCGCAGCGCGCCCTGGGCCTGTGAGATCGATCGCATCTCGATCCAGTGTCCCAGGAGCATGATCGTGACGAGCGTGGCCAGCTCCTCCCACAGCGGCATGCCCGGGAAGCCGAGCGTCACGGCGATGCTGAACAGGAACGCGACCGAAATCGCCAGGGAGATGAGGGTCATCATCCCCGGCAGCCGCTGCCTCAGCTCGCGGATGCCGCCACGCAGGAAGGGGATGCCGCCGTAGGCGAAGACCGACGTACCGAGGAGCACGGGAATCCACCGGGAGCCTGGGAAGGCTGGTGCCCTGTACCCCAGTGCCTGGGGGAGCATGTGCCCCCAGACGAGCGTGGGGACCGTGAGGAGCAGCGAGATCCAGAACCTGTCGCGGAACATCGCGACCGAGTGTCCCGCATGCCGGTCGTGTCCGCCGCGGGACCTTTGGTCCTCGTGCGGTCTCGAGCTGTCATGGTGGGCGGAGGCCGGTTGGACTGCGGCGTGGCGGCCACCACCATGGCCCTCATGGCTCCCGTGGTGCGCCATCTCCCGTTCCGCGTGATGAGAAGGACGAAGCCCCGGGATGCCCATGCCTTCGGGACGCGGTTTGCGCCCGCATCCATATCGCCGCGAGCCGCCGCCGGTCGTTCGTTGTGATCCGGTTCAGGAACAGATGGCGAATCACTTCGTTGTGCACCGGTCGCGCGGCGTTGAGCCGAGCGAGCCCTTTGGCCGTGAGCACCGTGTAGGATCCCCGGCGATCCTCGGGGTCCGTGGCGCGCCTCACCAGCCGCTCCCGTTCGAGTCGCGCGACCAGATGGGTGAGACCGGCCGGGCTCAGCGACACGCTCCGCGCCAGTTCCGCCATCCGCAGACGCTCATCCGGCGCGTTGAACAGCGTGATCAGGACGTCAAACTCGCCCACCGAGATACGGTGCTCCCGCTGCAGCCGCTGGTCGAGTTCGCGGAGGACCCGGCCGCTCGTCTGGAGCAGGCCGTGCCAGGCCGCCACTTCGTCGTCATCGAGAAACTGCGGAGCGTCCCTCGCTCTTGCGCGTTTCGCCATGGGCAAATATACTTTCCTACGAAAGGAAAATACAAGAGCGGTTCTCCCCTTCTCCGTCTGGAGGCCCCCATGTACGCGCAGGTCGTGACGTTCGAGGAGAGTCCGGACCAGGTGCAGGCTGGCATCGACCATGTGCTGGACGACGTGATTCCCGCGCTCGAGACGGCCCCCGGGCTCTCCGGCCTGTGGCTCGTGGACCGCGAACACGGCAAGCGCATCTCGATCATGGTCTGGGAATCCGAAGCCCACGCTTCGGCCGCGATGGCGAAGGTGCAGGACCGGGTGGCCCGCAGCAAGCACCAGCGACCCAAGCCCACCAGCGTGGAGCGGTTCGAGATATACGCGCGGGTTCCAGGCGCGAGCCAGCCCGGTGAAGTGGTCGTGCGTTCCGTCATGGCCGCCATCGAGACCGGGCAGTTCGCACAGGCGCGGGCGCTGCTGCAGGACGACTTCTCCTTCAGCGGTCCAACGCCGCAGCCGATCGGGCCCGATGCGTGGATCGGCGTGCACCGGGCGCTGTACGCGGCGATGCCCGACCTGCGCTTCAATGCGTCCGGCTTTCAGGCGACGGGGAACGGCGTGCATTTTGGCGTGGCGCTGACGATGACGCACACCGGCACGTTGGATCTTGCCCCGCTGGGCGTACGAGCCTTCGCCCCCACTGGCAAGTCGGTGAAGTTGCCGCCGGAGAGCGCAACGGTAATCATTCGCGATGGCAAGCTCGCGAGCTGGGCGAACGTCACGCCGCCCGATGGCGGGCTGGTTGGTATTGCCAGGCAGATCGGCGCCTCGATCGGCGGGCGCTGACGGGCGCCGACCGGTTGGCCGCGGGGAGCGCCAGGGCGATGTCACCCGCATCATCGTTGGTGACCTCGCCCCTGCGCCTGCTCTCGACATCGGTGCCGCCGTTGTGTGCGGCGCAAGCAGTTACCTAGTGGGCCTGGGTAGAGTTGAACTACCGACCTCACGCTTATCAGGCGTGCGCTCTAACCACCTGAGCTACAGGCCCTGCTCGCGGCCCAACTCCAAGGGCCGCAACACCATAGCCGAGCCGGACGGCGATCGCAACCCCGGCGGAGGGTGCGC
>DATGDE010000086.1:0-11452 GCA_035311125.1 Gemmatimonadales bacterium | reverse complement strand
GGAGGAACACGATGACGGGCAACGGACTGATGCAGCGATCGGGATTGGGTGCACTGGCCGCCGTGCTGGCATTGAGCGGCGCAGCGAGTCCCAGGGGAGAACGACAGTGGGCGTCCGAGGTGCTCGCCGCCGCGCGCGGCGTGCCGGCGATCGTGTGCGGGCTTGCGGCCCGGGCCGCCGAGGGACGCTACGGATCCGGGCCGTGGGCGCCGCCCATGGCCCCGGACGACACTTCGGGCGCGCTGGCCTGGGTGCTGGAGCGCGACCACGGCAACGAGGCGGATTCGGTGCTGCTCGCCGGGCTGGCGGCGGACGATCCATGCGTGCGCACGATCGCTGCGCGCCTCGTGGCACGGACTGAATCACCCGCCGTGACCGCGGGGTTGCTGCGAGCGCTCGCCGGGCCGGCCGCCGGGACCCGGTCGGCGGCCGCGGTGGCACTCGGGCTCGCCGGGATCGACGCCGGCGCCGAGCCGTTGATCGGCCGACTGCGCGATAGCGACGCTGACGTGCGCGCGGCGGCCGCCTGGGCGCTGGGCGGGCTCGATGACGCGCGGGCCGTGGCGCCGCTCGGTCGGAGCCTCGGCGACGCTGCCGCGGCAGTGCGCGCCGCGGCGGCACTTTCCCTGGGGCGTCTGGACGATTCGACCGCCGTGCGGGCGCTGGTCGCGGCGCTGCGCGACGACAGCGACGAGCGGGTGCGCGTGGCCGCAGCCGAGGCGCTCGGCATGATCGGTGACCGCAGCGCGATCCCGGGGCTGGCCGACGCCGTCGCCGATCGTAGCCCGGCGGTGCGGCGCGTCGCCGTTTGGGCGCTGGGACACATCGAATCCTCCGAGGTCGTTCCCGGGCTCAGTCGCGCGATGGGGGATGCCGATCAGGCGGTGCGCGAGATGGCGACCTGGGGACTGGGGCAGGTGGGAAGCCGCGACGCCATCCCTGCGCTTGGCCGGCGACTCGCCGGCGACGCGGCGCCCGAGGTGCGCGAGCGGGCGGCGTGGGCGCTGGGCCAGATCGGGGACCGGGCGGCGGTGGAACCCCTGGGCGCGGCGTTGCGGAGCGACCCTGGAGCCCGGGTCCGCTCGAACGCGGCCTGGGCCCTGGGGCAGATCGGGGATGCGTCCGCCATTCCAGCCCTGAGCGCGTCGCTCGCGGACAGCTCATCGGAGGTACGCGGCAATGCGGCATGGGCCATCGGACAGATCGGCACGGAGCACGCTCCGGCGCCGTTGACAGGAGCGCTGAAGGACCGGTCCGCCGATGTGCGTCAACGGGCGGCGTGGGCGCTGGGCCAGATCGCGGATGCGACCGCAGCGACGGCGCTGCGGGATGCAGTGCGCGACGCCGATCACGAGGTGGCGCGCGCCGCGCTCTGGGCGCTCGCGCAGATGGACGATGATGTGGCCCGGGGTGTGTTCGTCGAGGTGCTGAAGAGCGCCGATCCCGAGATGCGGGCCGCCGCGGCACGCGCTCTGGGACGCGGGCATGTGAATCCCTGGCCGTGGCCCATTCCCCGGCCGATGCCCCGTCCGTTCCCGTGAGGTGGGGAGGGGTCGTCCTCGCATCGGTCCTGGGCCTGGCCGGCGCCTCGGCAGGGACCCAGTCCCCCCGAATGCCGTTCGGGCTGCGTGCTGGGCGGCACGACGTCAGCGCCTGCGTGATCCCAGACGGGCCCGGGCGCGAGACGTCGATCTGGTATCCGGCGCGCTGCGGGCGGCGGTCTCCGAACCCGGCGACGCCCTGTCGTGACGCACAGCCCGACTCCGGCCGCTTTCCACTCGTTGCCCTTGTGGTAACCGACCGCACTCGAACGGCGGCCGACACGGCGACCGCCGCGTACCTCGCGAGTCACGGCTATGTCGTATCGGTGGCCAACGAGACCGCGCTCGAAGTCTTCGGGGAGGTGCCCTTCGTCGACACCGCATTGACCGCCAGGGTCGAGCTGCGTCCGAGTGGCGCACTGCTCCGCGCCACGACTGCCCGCCGGGGTCTGAGCGTCGATGCGCCGCCGGGGTCAAGCGATCATGTCAGAGTGTCTGCTGCGCTCACCCACGCATTCCTGGATGCCGCGTTCCGGGGCGGGACCGCGTGGCTGGATGATCTTGCCCGACGACTCCGCGCCACCGGCCTCGTGGTTCGTCTCAGCGTTGTGCAGCGCTAGGTCCGGGCACCGGAAAACGCCATAGGTGTAGCTAGCGCGTGGAGGCCGAGACCAGAGAGTCGGAGGTGCCTATGCGCGCAGATCGAGAACGCACGAAACGAGCGGGACTGGCGGCCCTCGGGCTGGCGATCCTGGGGATGGGCGGCTGCGTCGTCGCGGCCGCGGGCGCGGGTGCTGGCGGCGGGATCTACTACAGCGGGCGGGGCGTGGAATCGATCGTGACGACGCCCGTCGACCGGACTTACTCCGCCGCTGAGCAGGCCTTCGCGCAACTCGGCATTCACCAGACGAAGACCAGCGCCGAGCAGGAAGGCGCATTGGACCGGCGCGAGATCAACGGCGCCAGCGCCGACCGGGAGGTGACGGTCACGCTAGTTACAGAGGGGAGTGGCACGAAGGTCCAGGTCGTCGCGCGGAAGTCGGCGGTCACCTGGGACAAGGACCTCGCGCGCACCATCCTGGCCCGCATCGTTGCGTTGACCGGGTGATCCGGTCTCCTCTTGACTTTCGACAGGAGGCGCGGCACCTTCTGTCGGAATTCGACAATGGACCCGGCTGATGCCCCCGACGCCCTCCGACGTGCTCCGTGGCACCCTCGATCTCCTGATCCTCAAGACTCTTGCCCTCGAGCCGATGCACGGCTGGGGGATCAGTCAACGCATCGAACAGATCTCGCGTGGCGTGCTGGACGTGAACCAGGGCTCGCTCTATCCGGCGCTGCAGCGCCTGGAACTCAAGGGCTGGGTCGACAGCGAGTGGCGCACCAGCGATCACAACCGGCGCGCCCGGTACTACCGGCTGACGCCGCAGGGCCGGCGCGCGCTCGGTACCGAGACCGAAAGCTGGCAGCGGTACGTGGCGGCGGTCGGCTGGATCCTGGAGAGTGCCTGATGGGACTCGTCCGAGTCGTCCTCCTGCGCTGCCGTGCACTGTTCCGGCGCGCCGCGACCGAGCAGCAGCTGGATGAGGAGATCCGCCTGCACCTGGAGCTCGAAACCGAGAAGAACCGGGAGCGGGGACTCGCGCCCGACGAAGCGCGCCGGGAGGCGCTCGTGAGATTCGGTGGGGTGGAGGTCGTGAAAGAGGCGCACCGGGACGGCCGCGGCGTGCGCTGGATCGAAGACGCGTTCACCGATGCGCGCGTGGCGCTCCGTCTGCTGCGCCGCAACCCGGCGCTGAGCACCGCCGCCGTGATCACGCTGGCCCTCGGCATCGGCGCCAACACCGCCATCTTCTCGGCGGTGAACGCCGTCATCCTGCGACCGCTGCCGTTCCCGCATGCGGAACGGCTCGTGATGCTTTCCGAGGACAACCCGGAGAAGGGCTGGCGGCGGCAAACCGCCGCGCCGGCCAACTACCTCGACTGGAAGGAGCGGGTCCACGCGTTCGCGGACGTCGCGGCCTACACGCCGGGTGGGGGGGCGACGATGAGCGGCATCGACACCCCGCGGCGCGTGCGGGCACGCGCGGTGACGGGCAACTACTTCTCCGTCCTCCAGGTCCGCCCGGAAGCAGGCCGCGTGTTCACCGACGCGGAAACGTGGAAAGGGGGAACCCCCGTGGCTATCGTCAGCCACCGGCTGGCGCAGGACGCGTTCGGCAGTGACGGGCGCGCCATCGGCCGTTCGGTCTCCCTCGACGGCGCACGCACAGAAATCGTGGGCGTCCTGCCCCAGGACTTCACGTTCGCGGCGGATTCCTTCGACGTGTGGCAGCCGATGGCCTGGGATCCACAATCCCGCTCGCAGGTGTTCTTCCGGCGCGCGCACTGGCTGCGCGTCGTGGCCCGTCTCAAGCCGGGCGTCACCCCGCAGGCCGCCGATGCCGAATTCCAGACGGTGGTGCATCAGCTCCAGGGCGAATATCCACTCACCAACAAGGTGATGGGCGCCGATCTGGTGCCACTGCATGACTTCCTGGTGGGGGATGTCCGGACCGCGCTGCTGTTTCTCCAGGCAGCCGTCGGATTGCTGCTGCTGATCGCGTGCGCCAACGTCGCCAATCTCCTGCTCGCGCAGGCCCTCGGCCGGGAGCGTGAGGCCGCGTTGCGCCTCGCCCTGGGTGCGGGCCGTGCGCGTCTGGTGAGACAGGCGTTCACCGAGAGCCTGGTGCTCTCCGCATTTGGCGGCCTGGCCGGGCTCGCGCTGGGCTGGTGGGGCACGCGGGCCCTCGCCGCGCTGCAACCGGCCGGCATGTTGCCCGTCGCGAGTGTGCGGATGGACGTTTCGGTACTCGTCGCGATGGTCGGGCTCACCACGCTCACGGGCCTCGTGTTCGGGCTCGCGCCAGTCTTCTGGAGCGCGCGCCGCGTCCCCGCCGAGGTCCTCAAGGAAGGCGAGAGAGCCGGCACGAGCCGGCGCCTGCGGCACTGGGCGGACATGCTGGTGGTGGGGGAGGTGGCTCTGGCGTTGATGCTGACCGTGGGTGCGGGCTTGCTGGTGCGAAGCTTCTGGCGGCTCCAGCACGTCGAACCCGGACTCGATCCTCATGGTGTGCTCGCCGTCGGAATCGACTTGCCGAGGGGCTACGACAGCGCTGCTACCCAGCGGACCTTCTTCGGTGCGCTGCAGGAGCGGGTGCGTGCCCTTCCCGGCGTGGTAGACGTTGCCGAGGCGCTCGTCGCGCCGTTCGCCGGGGGTGGCGTAGGGTACACCTCCGACTTTCACATCGCCGGCCGGCCGGCGAACGATTACGGGACGGAAATCGGGCACGACTACGTGACGCCCGACTATTTCACGGCCTTACGGATTCCGTTGCGCGCCGGCCGATACTTCACCCCGGCCGACCGGTCGGGTTCGGTGCCGGTGACGATCATCAACGAAGCCTTGGCGCACAGATATTTCCGCGGGGCGAATCCCGTGGGGCAGCGGATCACCTTCGACAAGTTTCCCGACTCGACGTCGGTGTGGCGCACCATCGTGGGCGTCGTAGGGGACGTGCGGCAGAGCGGCATGGCGATCGAGCCCCTGATCGAGGCATACGAGCCCGCGGCCCAGCAGGCAAACAGCTATATGACGCTGCTCGTGCGGACGCGGGGTGATGTCGCGGCGCTCACGCCCCCCATCCGTCGGGTGATGGCGGAGCTGGATGCGAACGTGGTCCCGGACCTGGTGCGGCCGCTGGAGCGGATGCAGGCGCGCTCCATCGCCGACCGGCGCTTCATCATGTGGCTGCTGCTGATCTTCGCGGCGACCGGCGTGCTGCTCGCGCTCGTGGGCGTCTACGGCGTAATGACGCAGCTGGGTCGCCGGCGTACGCGCGAGATGGGTATTCGCCTCGCGCTGGGAGCCCGCGCTCCCCAGGTGCAGTGGCTCGTGGTCCGGCACGGCCTCCAGGTTGTCCTCGTGGGGCTCGTGCTCGGCGTCGCGGGCGCTCTCGCGGCCACGCAGGCGATCCGCGCCCTCCTTTTCGAGGTGCCGCCGCGCGACCCGACGACCTTCGTCACGGTTTCCGTCATGCTCGCGCTCACGGCATTGGCGGCCTCCTGGCTTCCTGCGCTGCGGGCCAGCCAGGCCGACCCGGCGGGAGTGCTGCGGGCCGAATGAATCATCGGTAAACATCAACAAACTTGACGAAACAGTAGTAGAACCTCATCATAGGAGGGTCCCTTACGGAAGACTCCTATGGTCGAACGCGCCACCGGGATCGCCAGCTACCGCGACTTCCTCTCCGCCTTGCTCAGCAACCGGGACCAGTTCTTCGAGGAAGTCGTAGACGGGACCAGGCTCGGCAGGAAGCTGCTCCACAGCACGCTGACGGTCGTCGCTCTCGCCGGGTTCTTCGGCTTCGTGGCGGGCGCGTACTCCGGTCCCGCGCAGGCGATCTCGGCGGGGATCAAGCTGCCACTGCTGTTCTTCGCGACGTTCGTGATCTGCTTTCCGGCGTTCTTCGTCGTACAGGTGCTGGTCGGGTCGCGGCTGCGACTGCCGCAGGTCGTCGTCCTGGTGTTCGGCGCGCTGTCGCTCACGTCGATTCTGCTGGCGGCCTTCGTGCCGGTCATCGCGTTTTTCCTGCTCAGCGGCGCCAACTACTACTTCCAGCACCTGCTCAACATCGCGATCGCCGGGATCGCCGGTCTGTACGGGATGTACGCGCTGCACGAGGGCCTGGCCGTGGTGTGCGACAAGCGCGGCGTCTATCCGCGGAAGGCGCTGACGATCATGCGGGCGTGGGCGCTGCTGTTCGCGTTCGTGGGCGTGCAGCTCGCCTGGAACCTGCGTCCGTTTCTGGGTGACCGGAACAAGCCGTTCCGGGTCTTCGGCAGCTATCAGGGCAACTTCTACGCAGCCGTGATCTACTCGGTCAACAAGCTCTTCAGCGGGGAAGGGCAGCCGGCCTCGCCGCGACGACCCGTGGCCGACAGCCTTCCGTTTCCGACCTCGGGGATCGACACGACTCGCCCGCATCGTCCATGAGCGCCATGCCTCCCGAGATTCTCACGATCGACGAGGTGGCCGCCTACCTGCGGCTCACGCCGCAGACGATCTACAAGTGGGCGCAGGAGAAGCGCATTCCGGCCGTGAAACTGGGGAAGGAATGGCGCTTTCGCCGCAGCGTCATCGACCGCTGGTTCGACGAGCAGCTGCTGAACGATTCCCGTTTCGCCCATCTCAAGGACGGGGGAACGGAGTGACGCCGGTCGCGGGATTGCTCCTCGCCATCGTCTGTGGCGCCGCCGCCCGTGGCCAGGCTCCCGATACCTCGATCCGGCTGTCGCTCGGCTTCGGGGTCGATACGGCCCGCTCACCGGAACGGGAAATCTTCGCGCGTTACCAGCACTACCTCACGCATCGTCTCGACACGATTCGGCCCGACCCCGACTGGTCCCTCGCCGAGCAGCGGCAATGGCCGCTGTTCGATTTGTTGAGCGGATACATCTACCAGGGCTTCGCGAACTTCACGGTGGTGCATCTCGCCCCGGCTGAGGGCCTCGACAGCACCTACCTCATCCGCACGCTGATCTCCGCGGTCGACGATTCGACGCGGGCGGTGCGGCCGCTGGCGTTGTATCGCGTCTACGCCGTGCGCGATGGAGAGCGCTGGGTGCTCGCCAACGCCCTGCCGCGGATGACGCGCGCCTGGCGTCACGACAAGATCGACAGCGTGACCTTCGTCTTTCCACCGACCCGTGCCTTCGACCGCGCACGCGCCACGAGCGGCGCCCGATTCGTCGATTCGCTGGCTCACGCATTCGCCCTGCCGGTGCCGCAGATCGGTTACTACTTCACCGATGACCTGATCGAAACACTCCGGGCGCTCGGTCTCGAGTTCTTCCCACTGGGGGCCGACACGGTGGGCGGCCGCTCGAATACGGCCGACCGGCTCGTGTTCGTCGGCTCGTCGTCGCGGGGAGAGGACTATCGCCACGAGCTCGCACATGTCGTGCTCCAGCCCCTCATCGAGCGAGGGAGTACCACTGGGCTGGTGATGGAAGGCCTGATGACCTGGACCGGGGGCTCGGCGGGCCTCGAATTCCGCGAGCTCCTGCCTGGTCTCGCGACGTACGTCGCGGCGCACCCCGACCTCACCCTGCGGGGCATCCTGGACGCGCCTCCGCCACGCATGGGGACGCTGGACGTCGGGTATGACGGCTTCGCCGTGTTGTGCGACATGATCTACCGGGCCGGCGGGATCGCCGCGCTGCGTGAGTGGGTGCAAGCGGGGCGCGAGCCCGATCAGGTGCTCGGCGCGGCCGCGCGTCTACTGGGTGTCCCGACCGAACAGCTCGATGCGTCCTGGCGCCGCCGGCTGTCCCAGTCTGCTCCTCCTGCCGCGCGAGGGTCAGCACCTCACCCCTGGGCGGCCTCGCCCGCCCAAGGGCCTGAGGCGGAGATCTATCGGACCTGGCTTCGATACCTCGAGTCCCTGCACGGGCAGTATGCTCAGGGCGCCTGGAAGCCGTCGCCCTACTGGCTCGCAGCCGAACAGCGTCGGTGGCACGTGTACGCCCTGCCCATGGCGTACCTGCCGGACAGTGCAGAACCGGAAGTGCTCCGCATTGAGCCGGTCTCGGACAGCGTCTATCAGGTCGTCACGCGCTTCGATGAGGACAGCGCCACCCGCCCCTAGGGCTTTTGCCGTATTTTGCAGTTTCGCCTGCGAGAGGCGAGAGCGGGCGACTGCGAAGACCACCGGCCAATTGTCTAACTTCAATCACCCCAAGCAGTAGCGACTCGCCCAAGGGAACGGCATATCCGTTGCGTCCCTGCCTCACCCGGTGCCGACCAGCGCCCGAAGTGCTGACCAGCGCCCTCCCAGAAGCGTCGCCGCAACGACCCTTTGCCCGGGGATTCGCGCCATGGCCGTCTCGCTCAACAAGTTCTTCGGTCATCAATCCGACACCGCGGAGCTCCCCGCGGAGCTGCGCGCCATTCTGTCACAGATGCGCCAGGAGCGCGCCGCCTTCGAAGCGCTGCATACCCGCGCGCAGGAATCCGCCCAGCAGCTCAATCAGATCGTCCAGCCGCTGGAAGAGACGCGCCGGTCGGTGAGCGAGGTGCAATCGCGTGTCAAGGCGCTCGAACGGGTGGTCCCCGTGCTCGCCACGCTCGACGAGCAGACCGAAGGGGTCGCGAAGCTGCAGCGGCGCATGGAGACGCAGCTGGGACACTCCTCCGACGATGCCAAGCGGTTGCGCGGCGAGATCCAGGAGCTGCGGGGTCAGCTCGAGCAGGCGCTCGCACTCAAGAGCGAGCTGGGCGCCTTTCTGGAGCGCGGCGGGGAGTTGAGCAAGCTTCGTGGTGACGCGGACTCGGCCCTGACGCAACTCCGCGAGGTGACGCAGAGCTACGACCGGGTGCGCGAGCGCCAGGAGGAGCTGCGGCGGGCGAGCGAGTCGGCCGTGCAGCGGCTCAATGCGTTCGAAGAACGGCAGCAGGACGCGCAGGGCGGCGTGGTCGCCGCCGAGGCACGCGTCGCCGGTCTGGAGCGTACCCTCACTCACCTGACGCAGGTGGCGGCAGACGCGGCGCAGAGCGCGCGTCAGCTCGGATCCCTGAAATCCCTCACCGACTCGGTCTCCCAGAAGGTCACGGCCATCGAGCAGCAGCGCGAAGTCGTGGAGCGCGCCTCCACCCAGATGGCGCGTCTGCTCGAGCTCGACCGGGAGCTCGAAGAGCGGCTGCGCGCCCAGGAAGACGGCGCCAAGCGCCTCGGCGCGATGGAAGCGAAGCTCGCCGAGCTGCAGGTCGCCCATGAGTCGGTCCTGTCGGGCTCGGCGCAGATGCAGACGCAGCACGAGGAGCTCAGGCGCGGAGACGAGGAACTGCGCGGCCGTCTCGCCACGCTGCGCGATGACGTGGAGCGCACCGTGAAGCGCTTCGAGCTGGAGAACCAGGGCCTCGATTCCGTAGGGCAGCGCATCCAGGATCTGCGCGGCGGCCTGACGGAGCTGGAAGGTCGCGTGCGGTCGCTCGACGAGGCGAGCCGCCGGATCTCCGAGGTGCAGGCGCGGACCGAGGGGTTGCGGATCCAGCTGGACGATGTGGCCGAGGACGTTGGTGAGCTGGAGCAGCAGGCCGAGCGCGTGCGGGCCATCGAGGCCACCGCCGCCCGGCTCCAGGAGACGGTGGAGGGCGTGGCCCAACGCACGGCGCGGCTGGAGCAGTCGAAGCCGGTGGTCGAAGCGGTGCTGCACGACGTCTCGAGCCTGCGGGGCACGCATGAATCAGTCAAGGACGCGCTCGACCAGCTTCAGGCGGCCGAGGCCGACCTCGCGCGGGCCCGCGAGGGCCAGGCCGGTACGAAAGCGTGGCTCGTCGGCGTGACGGCGTCGGTAGACGCCCTGCGGGAAGAGCTCGAGGCGGTCGAGGACCTGCGTCCCACGGTCGAGGTGGTCAAGGACGAGGCGGGCCGGCTGGCCCAGTCGGTCGGCGAGTTGGAGGCGCGCCGGCAGCTCGTGGAGGAGCTCAATGCGAAGCTCGCCGACCTCGCGGGCCGCGAGGCGCAGATCGAGGAGCGGACCCACACGTTGCTCGGCCGGTTGAACGGGGCCGACGAGCGGTTCCTCGCCTTGGCGGCGCACGCCGAGGAAGCGGGACGCATCGAGCGGCTGGTACCGGCCGCGGTCGCGACGGTGGAGCGGGTCGAGCGGCGCGTGGCGGACGTGGATGCGACGCTCGCGTCGGTCGAGGCACGCACCCAGAGCGTGGAGAATCTGGCGGATCGCACCAGCGCGCTGGGTCACGAGCTCGATCGCCGTCAGGCGGCGCTCGACAAAGCCGCCGAGCACCTGGCGGAGGCGTCACGGCTGCGGGAGCAGGCCGCCAACGCGGCGCAGCAGCTGGAAGAGCGGAGCGAGCGGCTGAGCGGTGCGCTCGGGACGGCGGGCAGCCGGCTGGGCGAGATCACGACGGCGCTGGACGAGCTCGATGGGCGCGCCGGCGGACTCCGGCTGGTGCAGAAGCGGATGTCGCAGTTCGAGGAGCGGCTGACCAGGTGGGAGGTACTGGAGGCGTCCCTCACCCGCGGTCTGGAGCAGGTGGTCGACCGGCGCTCGACGCTCGACGCGCTGGCAGCGGACATGCAGCGCCTCTTCGATATGGCCGAGCGGACGACCAAGGACGTCCGTGCCATCGCCGATGCCAAGGACGAGATCACCGTCACGCGGCAGACCCTCGAACGCATCGTGTCGCTCGCTGGGGACGTGCAGGGGGCCGCCGGCACGCTCGACCACCGCAAACGGCAGATCGAGCAGGCGGAGGAACGGCTCGGGCGGGTGGAGACGCTGCTGGCCGACGTCCAGTCGAATCTCGAGCTGCTGCATGGCCAGAAAGCCGTAATGGATCAGGTCAGCGGGACGGTGGCGACGCTGGAGCTCCAGGCGAAGCGGGCCGAAACGTTGATCGACACACTGCGTGACGAGCGGGACATCACCGATCAAGTACGCCAGGCCCTGGCCCAGCTGCGTCAGGAGGACGTCGTCGCCAAGACGGCCTGACCCGGCGGCAGCGTGCCCAGCTTGCGACGCTCGGCCAGGTGGGCGCCGAGATCGATCGCGGTCTTGAGCACGATCAGCAGCACGAGCGCCGGCACGGGGGAGTTGAGCGCCATCACGAGGAAGGCTCCGCCGATGATGACGAGGTGCAGCACGACCACCCGGGCGTAGGGCTGCATCATCAGTTGCGCCAGCCCGACCCGGCGGTATTCGCCTCCCGCCAGGTAGTTGTGAAAGAAGGAAAACCCGTGGCTCGCGATCAGCGCAGCCACGGCCCAGCCGAGGCCCGTTTGCCGTACGGCGTCGAGTATCACGTGCGGGCTCAACCTGAATCCGCCGGTCTTGAAGACCCCGCC
>DATGDE010000085.1:0-2717 GCA_035311125.1 Gemmatimonadales bacterium | reverse complement strand
CTTGACGATCTCCTGGCGATACAGTCCCCGGGACATCTCGTTCAGCTTCGACTTGTCCGGCTCGGCCTCGTGCTCGCGCTCGCGCTCGTCGTAGCGTCCCTTCAGGCCCCACACGTACGCCCAATGGGCGGAGGAGGAATTGTCGGTTCCGAACAGATCGAAGGCCGTCGGGATCCACTTGTTGAAGAAGCGCTGGATCACTTCGGGCGGCATCTTCCCGGCCTTCACGATCCGCAGCAGTCCGTTGTTCCCCGTCCCCAGGTGGAAGGACTCTTCCTTGAGCATCGGCCCCATCGAGCGTGCCAGCGGGTCGAACGCGCTCACCGACAGCATCTTGAGCTGGAACTTGCCGTCGCGGTCGATGAACTGGGTGTAGGTGAAGAAGTCGAGCCAGTTGTCCACGATCTCGTTGAAGCTGCCCAGCAGCCGCTCCCCTTCGTCGGCGCGGCGTTCCAGCAGCTTGGCGGCCTCGCGTTTGCCCTCATCCCCGAAGTGCGCGCACAGCAGATAGGACATCTGCCAGCCGTGGCGCATCTCCTCGGTCATCACGCGCTGCAGCGACAGCAGATCGTAGTCCGACGGCGCATTTTGGAGCAGGTTGCGCTGCTGCTCGACCGAGGCGAACTCGGTGTCGCCCTGGTAGACGATCAGGTTGAGCAGGGCATCGCGGATGCGCTGATCCGGGATGTGCATGACGGTGGGCCACTTGTGATCGCCCTTGAAGTGGCCAAACTCGATGTGGGGGACTTCCGGGTCCCCGAACTTGGCGTCGAACTTGAAGTCGCGCAGTGCCCCCGGCGGCAGCCCGATCGAGGTCTGCCAGTAGCGGAAATAATCGATCCAGTCGTCGAAGTTGTTCAGCTTCCGTACCATGGCTCAGCGACTCCGCGTGGCGAGTGAGGCACCGATGCGCGACCGCGCCTCGGGCGTAGCGAACAGCTCGTGTTGCAGCGTGATTTCAGCGTCCAGCATCTCGGCGAGCGACCCGTGCGCGCTTTGGTAAATCACTTCCTTGGCGCGCCGCAGGGCGAGCGGCGGAAAGCCCGCCCACAGCGCGGCCAGGGCGCGCGCTTCGGCCAGAAGGCGGTCCGCAGGAACGAGGCGGTCGAACAGCCCCAGGGCGTGCGCTTCCGCCGCAGGCACCATGCGCGCGCTCCACACCAGCTCCAGCGCCCGTGACGGACCGACGAGCCGGGGCAGGAAGTAGCTCCCGCCCCAATCGGGCCCGAGGCCGAGCTTCGCGAATACCTGTCCGATGGCGGCGCCCTCGGCGGCGATGCGGTAATCGCAGGCGAGCGCCAGGTTGGCTCCGCCGCCCGCCGCCGCACCGTTCACCGCGGCGATCACCGGTTGCGGCGCCGCGCGCAGCAGCAGCGCGATCTCCTTCCCGGCCGCGACGAGCGCCGGCCCGTCCTCGCCCAAGGCGTTGAGGTCGGCCCCGGCCGAGAAGGCGCGGCCCGCGCCGGTGAGGATCAGCACCCGCACGCCGGAATCGGCGACCAGCGCGTGCAGCGCATCGATCAGCTCGCGACAGGTGTGCCGGTCGAACGCGTTCAGCTTGTGGGGGCGGTTCAGCGTCACCGTCCCGATGCCCTCGGTGACTTCCACGAGGACAAGACTCATGCGCGCTCCACGATCAGGGCGATGCCCTGACCGACGCCGATGCACATCGTGACCAGACCGTAGCGGGAATTCGTACGGTGCAAGGCATGCAGCAGTGTGGTGAGAAGCTTGGCGCCGGTGCAGCCGAGGGGATGCCCCAACGAGATCCCCCCGCCATAGATGTTGACCTTCGCCGGATCGAGCTTCAGGTCGCGGATGCAGGCGATTGCCTGCGCGGCAAAGGCTTCATTCAGCTCGACCAGGTCCACCTGGTCGATCGTGAGTCCGGCGCGTGCCAGGGCCCTGCGCGTCGCCGGGATCGGGCCCAGTCCCATGCAGCTCGGGTCCACGCCGGCCACCGCGCTGGCCACGATCCGGCCCAGCGGCTTCGAACCGCCCGTCCGCCCATCCGCCGATCCGACCAGCAGGGCCGCGGCTCCGTCGTTGATGCCGCTCGAGCTGGCGGCCGTTACCGTACCGTCCTTCTTGAACGCCGGCTTGAGTTTCGCCACACCCGCCATCGTGGTCCCGGAACGCGGATACTCATCCTTGGCGAACGTGGATCCATCGGGCAACGGCACGGGGACGAGTTCGTCCGAGAACACGCAGTCACGCTGGGCCCGCTCGGCGCGCTGCTGGCTCTCCACGGCGAACGCATCCTGCTCGTCGCGGCCGATGCCGTAACGGGCCGCCACGACCTCCGCCGTCTCGCCGAGCGAAATGGTCCATTCCTTCTTCATGCGGGGGTTCGTGAACCGCCATCCAATGGTGGAATCAGCGACCTCGGGGGCGCGGCGGGTCCACGCCTCGCCGGACTTGAGCATGATGTACGGCGCACGGGTCATGCTTTCCACTCCACCGGCGATGAAGACGTCGCCCTCGCCGGCCTTGATCGCGTGCGCCGCGCTGGCCACGGCCTGCAGCCCAGAGCCGCAGAGGCGGTTGACCGTCTGCCCGGGCACCTCGACTGGCAGCCCGGCCAGGAGCAGCGCCATCCGCGCCACGTTGCGGTTGTCCTCACCCGCCTGATTGGCGCACCCGAGGATCACGTCGTCGATCGCCAGCGGGTCCACTTTTGTCCGCTCGACCACCGCTTTGATCGGGATCGCCGCGAG
>DATGDE010000084.1:0-3650 GCA_035311125.1 Gemmatimonadales bacterium | reverse complement strand
TCCCCCGTCTCCGGCAACACCCCCGCGAACTCGTCGCCGCCGTAACGCGCGGCGGTGTCGATGGCCCGGCATGAGGCGCGCAACGCTTCACCAACACGGCAGATAGCCCGGCTCCCCACGAGATGCCCATGGTGGTCGTTGATGCGCTTCAGACGATCCAGATCGAGGAACAGCACAGCGAACGAGCGCCCCGTGCGCACGGAGCGATTGATCTCCGCCAGGAGCACGGTGATCAGCTGCCGGTAATTGGCCAGGCCGGTCAGCGGATCGGTAACCGACATCAGGCGCAGCCGCTCCGCCGCGCGGCGCCGGGCCGACACCACGGCGGCCATGGTCAGCGTCATGAGCGACACGACACCCAGGAAGGCCTGCAGCAACAGCAGTGACTCATTCTGGGTGCCGCGGACGAACGGCCCGTATCCCCAGAGCGACCCGCGGACGGCGATTCCCGACACCAACAGCAGGGCCGTCGCAGCCGCGCGCGGCTCGAACCGCAACGACGCCCACAGCAGGAAGGGAATGCAGAGGAAATCGAGAGGGTAGTTCTTGTCCGGGAACAGACCGCCGAACACCAACTGGCTCACCACCACCAGCGAGATGAGCAACACGGCCGCTTCCAGCAGCTGTCCGCGGCGGGCGGCGCCCGCCCCGGGCCGGCTCCACAGCACCAGGACCGGAGTCACGACGAGGTCCGCCGCCGCATCGCCGAGCCACCAGGTCAGCCAGATCGAGCCGTATTCCGTCCAGAGGGCGGATCCGGTCAGGGACAGCGTCGTGGCGCCCCAGGTGGCGCTGATGGTCGCGCTCACGACCGCGGCCAGCCCGGCGAACCGGAAGATGTTCCCCGGCCGGTCGAAACAGTCGCGGCCCCCGGCGTACCGATTCACCAGATACGCGCCGACCACGCCTTCGAGTGTGTTGCCGATGGCGATGGCCGCGGAGATCGCGACGGAGCCGGCGGTCGTGATGTTGACGAGAAAGGCGCCGAGCAGGATCGCGGGCCATACCCGGTACCCCAGGACCAGGAGCGCGGCGAGCCCGATGCCGGCAGAGGGCCAGACAGGCGTCGCGCTGGCGTTCACGAACGCCAGACGGAGGCCGAGCCTCCCGGCCACGAAGTACACCGCGGCCAACCCGGTCAGCATGACCAGATCGCTCGCGGTTCTGGACAGGGTTACCGTCTTCATGCCGGGCCTACCATAACGGCCCGCGGGCGATTCCCGAGTGACCTCCGTCACGCAACCGGCGGACGGACCATCGCCGGTGCGCCCCGGGGCCGGCTCACTCCGCCGGGACGATGCCGGGCAATGTCACGGGAGCGGAAGCGGGAGCGCGCCGGCGGCCGAGGCGCCGCTGCAGCGCGTCGAGGTAGGTATAGAAGACCGGGGTCACATACAGGGTGACGATCTGGGAGAAGGCCAGACCGCCGACGACCGCGAGCCCCAGCGGGCGCCGCGATTCCGCCCCCGAGCCCCATCCGACCGCGATCGGCAGCGTGCCCATCAGAGCCGCCATTGTGGTCATCATGATGGGGCGGAACCGGACGCTGCACGCCTCGACGATGGCCTCCCGCGCCGACTTGTTCGCGCGTCGCTCCGCCGCGATGGCGAAATCGATCATCATGATCGCGTTCTTCTTCACCAGCCCCACCAGCATGATGATCCCCACGAACGCGTAGATGCTGAGCTCGGTACGGAAGATGAGCAGGGTCAACAACGCGCCGAACCCCGCGAACGGCAGCCCTGAGAGGATGGTCAGGGGGTGAATGAAGCTCTCATAGAGCACGCCGAGCACGATGTAGATCACGACCACCGCGAGGATCAGCAGGAACACGAGCCCCTGCTGGCTCGCCTGGAACGCCTGCGCCGTCCCGCTGAACCCGGTCGTGATCGTCTCGGGGAGTGCCTGCCGGGCCAGCCGCTGCACGGCGCTCACCGCCTCGCCCAGGGACGCGCCCGGGGCGAGGTTGAACGACAGCGTGACCGAGGGCAGCTGCCCGGAATGGTTGACGCTCAGCGGCCCGACGGCCGGCGTCACCGTGGCGAGGGTGGAGAGCGGCACCAGCGCGCCGCGCGGCGAGCGAATGTAGAGCATGCCAAGCGCCGACAGGTCCCGCTGGTATTGGGGCAGCAGCTCGAGCACGACCCAGTATTGGTTGTTGGGCGTGAGGATCGTCGACACTTGATGGGAGCCGTAGGCGTCGTACAGGGCCTGTTCCACCTGCTCCATGGTGAGCCCGAGCGCGGCGACCCGGTCGCGGTCGATGTGGACATCGACCTGCGGATTCTTGATCTGGAGATCGGTCGTGACGTCGCGCAGGATCGGCACGTCGTGCAGCCGCGCCTCGAGCGCCGCGGCGTTGGTGTACAGCGCCTGGATGTCCGCGCTCTGCAGCGTGAACTGGTACAGCGTCTTGGTGGGTCGCCCGCCGATGCGGATCACCGGAGGGATCTGGAGATAGGTCCGGATGCCCGGGATGGCCGCGAGCTTGGGCCCGAGCTCGCGCGCGACCGCATCGGCGCTGAGACGGCGCTCGGCGCGCGGCTTCAGGCGGATGCTGATGCGTCCCTGGTTCATCGTCCCGCCGCCCACCGACGACATGAAATGGTCGACGTTGGGATCGGCTGCCACCACGGCCGCGACCTGCTGCTGGTGCTCGACCATCGCGTCGAAGGAGCTTCCCTCGATCGTCTCCGTCGTCCCCTGGATGAAGCCGGCGTCCTCGGTGGGGATGAAGCCCTTGGGCACCAGCGTGAACAATCCGACCGTGCCGAGCAGGATCGCCGCCGAGAAGGCCAGCGCCACCGGCCGGTGGTCCATGACCCAGCCGAGCGTCCGCTCGTAGAACCCCAGGGCGCGCCGGTAGACACGCTCGGTGGACTCGTAGAAGCGCCCGTGGTGCTGCTCGCGCGGCGGGCGCAGGAATCGGCTCGAGAGCATCGGCGTGAGCGTGAGGGAGACGAACCCCGAGACGAGGATCGCCACGCCGATCGTCACGGCGAACTCGTGGAACAGCCGCCCGATGATCCCGCCCATGAAGAGCACGGGAATGAAGACCGCGGTGAGCGACAGGGTCATCGAGAGAATCGTGAACCCGATTTCCCGGGACCCATCGAGCGCGGCCTGCAGAGGGCGTTTTCCCATCTCCATGTGCCGGACGATGTTCTCGAGCATCACGATGGCATCGTCCACCACGAACCCCACCGACAGCGTCAGGGCCATCAGCGACAGGTTGTCGAGGCTGTAGCCGAAGAGATACATCACGGAGAACGTCCCGATGATCGACATCGGCAGCGCGAGGCTCGGAATGAGCGTTGCCGAGAGATTGCGCAGGAAGAGGAAGATGACCATCACCACCAGCGCAAGCGCCAGCATCAGGCTGAACTGGACGTCGTTGACGGAGTTGCGGATCGACTGCGAGCGGTCGAACAGGACATCGATGTTGACGCTGGGCGGGACCTGGGCGCGGAATTCCGGCAGCAGTTTCTTGATCGCGTCGACCACCTCGATGGTGTTGGTGCCCGGCTGACGCTGGATCGCGAGCACGATGCCGCGGCTGCCGTTGTACCAGGCGGCGACCTTGTCGGTCTGCACGCTGTCGATGACGCGCCCGAGATCTCCCAGCCGCACCGGCGAGCCGTTGCGGTAGG
>DATGDE010000083.1:0-7185 GCA_035311125.1 Gemmatimonadales bacterium | reverse complement strand
GATGGCGAACCTCGTGGGACTGGCGGTCGCGCGGCAGGCCAAGGCGGGGTTCGACGTCCGCGAAAGCGGCATGGGGGATGGGAAGCCGGCGCTGGTCGTCTATGCCTCCACGGAGGTCCACAGCTCGGTCCGCAAGGCGGTCGAGCTCATGGGCCTGGGGCGCCGCAACCTGCATCTCGTACCCGTAGACGGCGAGTACCGCATCGATGTAGCGCAGCTGCGCGCGGCGATCGCCCGCGATCGCGCCGCAGGCCGTCGGCCGATCTGCGTCGTCGGCAACGCCGGGACGGTGAATACCGGCGCCACCGACGATCTCCGCGCCCTGGCGGCGCTGTGCCGTGACGAGCAGCTCTGGTTTCACGTGGACGGCGCGTTCGGGGCGCTGGTGCGTCTCGACCGCGGACTCGCCCCGCTGGTGGACGGTCTCGAGGCGGCCGACTCCGTCGCCTTCGACCTGCACAAGTGGGGCTATCTGCCGTTCGAAGTCGGCTGCACGCTCGTGCGGCATCCGGAGGCGCATCGCGACACTTTCGCGGTGGCACCGAGCTACCTCGGCGCCACCCCCCGGGGGCCGGCGGCCGGCGGCGTGCTGTTCGCCGATCTCGGCCTGCAGCTCTCACGCGGGTTCCGCGCGCTCAAGGTATGGATGTCGTTCAAGACCCATGGCGTGGACCAGATTGGCCGCGTCATCGCCCAGAACGTCGAGCAAATCCGCTATCTGACGGGGCTCGTCGATGCGCATCCCGAGCTCGAGCGGCTCGCGCCGGCTCCGCTGAACATCTGCTGCTTCCGCTTCGTGGCGCCGGGTCTCGACACGGAGGCGCTCAACGCGCTGAATCAGGAGATTCTGTGGCGGCTGCAGGAGAGCGGTATCGCCCTCCCCTCGCACACCGTGCTCGACGGACGCTTCGCGATCCGCGTCGCCAACACCAACCAGCGCAGCCGGCGTGAGGACTTCGA
Source organism: Gemmatimonadales bacterium (assembly GCA_035311125.1). Lineage (GTDB taxonomy): Bacteria > Gemmatimonadota > Gemmatimonadetes > Gemmatimonadales > GWC2-71-9 > DASTHG01. Next base: position 6,225 of record DATGDE010000083.1, on the reverse strand, counting down.
TATCCTGGTGCGCGCCGTGGTGGACATCGGACGGGATGTGTTGGCGGGCCGGCCGGCTGCAACGATCGCCGTGGAGGTCCCGTGAGCGGATTGGCCAAGAACGCGGTCCTGCTGGTCGTGGATGTCCAGCGGGGCTTCGACGGGTACAACGAGTCGCTGCACCGCAACAACCGGGACCTCGAGCGGAACATCGCGCGGCTGCTGGACGCATGGCGCCGAACGGAGCGTCCCGTCATCTACGTGCAGCACGTCTCGCGGCTCAAGAACTCGCCGCTCGCCCCCGGGCAGCCGGGCGTCGAGATCAAGGAAGAGGTACGCCCGCGCTCCGACGAGCCGATCGTGCGCAAGTCGGTCAACAGCGCCTTTATCGGCACGAGTCTCGAGGCAGACCTGCGCGCGGCGGGCCAGTCGGTGCTGGTGGTGACCGGCCTGCAGACCAACCTGTGCGTCTCCACCACTGCCCGGATGGCCGGCAACCTCGGGTTCGAGACCTACGTCGTCTCGGACGCCACCGCGACTTTCGACAACACCGGGCCCGACGGGCGGGTGTGGCCGGCGCAGGTGGTCCACGACGTGGCGCTGGCGGACCTGCACGGGGAGTTCGCGACCGTGCTCGACACCACCACGCTGCTGGGCCGGCTGGAGGGCGCGTGATCGCCCGCGTGTGGCGGGGCGTCGTCCCGGCCGGCCGAGGCGATGCCTATGCCCGTTACCTCGACCAGACCGGAGTCCGCGACTGCCGCGCCACGCCGGGGAACCGGGGCGTGCTGGTGCTGCGGCGCGACGAGAGTGACCGGACCGAATTCGTCTTCATTTCGCTGTGGGAATCGATGGGCGTCATCCACGGCTTCGCGGGTGACGACGTGGAGCGGGCCCGCTACTATCCCGAGGACCGCGACTTCCTGCTCTCCCTGGAGCCCACCGTCAGGCACTATGAGACGTCGGCCGCACTCCCGGCGGATCCCGGGGTATGACGGCTCAACGCTTGTCGCGCACCACCTGACGGGTCGTCGGATAGGCGAAATCGATATCGGGCTCGGCGTCGAAGGCATCGAGCACGTCCTGCCAGATCGCGTTCTCGCTGCCGCGCCGGAAACGCGAGCGGATCAGATAGCGCAGGGTGAGACGAATGCCGTGCTCGGCGACCCGCACGTAGACGATCGGCGTGAGTTTCGTGTAGGCAATGAGGTAGCGCCGTGAGGCCTCCAACAGCTCCTTCTCGACCTGCTCGGTCAGCTGTTCCGCGTGCCGAGCGGCGATCGTCTCGAGGATGCCTTTCGCCTTCCTCCAGTTGCTCTCGAACGTGACGTTGACCGGGATCTCGCTCCAGATGTAGCGGAACCCCTTGTCGTAATTGGCGACCGGCTCCGACAGCACCGCGCCGTTGGGCACGTGGATGATGCGGCCGGTACTCTGGTCGGCGTCCACCCAATTCCCGATTTCGTTGAGGGTGAACTGGAACAGGTGCAGATCGATCACGTCCCCGGCATGCGCGCCGACCTGGACGCGGTCGCCGACGTCGAACGGCCGGCTCCAGACGATGAACGCCCATCCCGCGAGGTTGGCTACGATGTCCTTCAGAGCGACGGCGAGCCCCGCCGCGAACAGACCGAGGAAGGTAGCCAGCGACCCGACGCCCTCGACCCAGATCCGCCCGAACAGCACCAGGCCGACGAGCAACGTCAGGTAATTGACCGACTTCCGCCAGCGATAGCGCAGCCATGGGTCGTGGGCGCGGCGGTAGGCCAGGGCGAGGATGAGCCGCTGGAGCAGCCAGAGCGCACCGACGACGAACAGCGTGGCGAGCAGGCGGTTCTGCAAGGCGGGGCTCAGCCCGATTTCCTGCTCCAACCACGTCCGCATTTGGGAAGGAACTCCGGGAGTGTTGCAGCCAAGCTACGATTTGGCAGAGCCTCTCGCCAGCGGGCATATTTATTGATGCTCGAGCGGCACTAGCATGTCCACCACCCCACCTCTCACCTGCAGTCGCTGCGGCGCGGTCATCGCCCCCGGGGCGCATTTCTGCGCGAGTTGCGGCCTGGACATCTCGTCGTCCCAGGGCGGCGTCGCGACCATCCGGGTGGACTCCCCGCTCGTCGCCGTGCGGTCCGATGCCCTGCTCCAGACGCTGCGCGATGCGACGCTGGGCGAGTACGACGTGCTGGGCGAATTGGGTCGCGGCGGCATGGCCACGGTCTATCTGGCGCACGATATCGCGCTCGACCGCAAGGTGGCGATCAAGGTCATGTCGCCGGCGCTGATGGCGGGCGAAGGCATGGCGGAGCGCTTCAAGCGCGAGGCGCGGACCGCGGGACAGCTCAGCCATCCGCACATCATCCCGATCTACGCGGTGCGGGAGCACGGCGATCTCCTCTACTTCGTGATGAAGTTCATCGCCGGACGATCGCTCGATTCCATCATCCGTGAAGTGGGACCCATGCCGGTCCCGATGGTGCAGACCATTCTGCAGCAGGTGGGCTCGGCGCTGGGGTATGCGCACCGCCGCGGCGTGATCCACCGCGACATCAAGCCGGCGAATGTGATGCTCGATTCGGACGGCTGGGCCGTCGTCACCGATTTCGGGATCGCGAAGGTGTCCGAGACGCAGGGACTGACGTTGACCGGTGCGACGGTGGGCACCCCCTCCTACATGAGCCCCGAGCAATGCGCCGCCAAGGAGCTCACCGGCGCCTCCGACCAGTATTCGCTCGGCGTGGTCGCCTACGAAATGCTCTCGGGGAAGCTGCCGTTCGTGGCGGAGTCGGTCATGGCGGTGATGTACGCCCATTTCAACGAGCCGCCGCCCCCGATCACCCTCGCGCGGGCCGACTGCCCTCCGGCGCTCGCCGAGGCGGTGATGCGGATGCTCGAGAAGGACCCGGCGCATCGGTTCCCGAGCATGGAAGCGGCCACGGCCGCAGTGGGTGCGGTCCCGCTTGCGCCGGACGATCCGATCCGCACCGCGATGATCACGCTGGCCGCCAGGGGGGAGAGCGTCCAGCTGCTGGACCGCGTCAGCACACCCGTCAGCCGCCCGTCGGTCGCCGGATACGGCACCGGGACTACCGGCGGCCGGCCGCAGATCGCCATGCTGATGATCGCGCCGGCTCGCGTCACCGTCGCGGCGGGCGAGGCGGTGCAGCTGCGCGCCACGGCGAAGTCGCGGAGCGGGAAGACGGTCGGCAATCTGGCTGTGAGCTGGGCGTCCACCAACAGCGACGTCGCCCACGTGGCATCGAACGGTCTGGTCAGCGCGGTCGCCCCCGGCACCGTCACGATCACGGCCTCGAGCGGCAACACGAGCGCCACCGCCGTGGTGACGGTCGTCGCCGCGCGCCGTCCCGTCCGACGGATCGCCCTGGTGGGCGGCGGGATCGCGCTCGCTGCGATCGCGGGCATCCTGCTCTTCGTGCATCCATTCAGCGGATCGAAGCCGCCTGCCACCGCGACGGACAGCGTACCGCAGCGCCAGCCCGACACGACGGTGCCCTTGGCCGTCGCGCCGAGCCCGGCGCCCGCTCCCGCGGACACCGCGACCCGACGTCAGCCGGCCGATACTCAGCCGGGCCGGCCACGCGGCGGCGGGAGTCTTCCGGCGGCGCCCCGCGACAGCAGCGAGTCCACCGTGGCGGATGCCCTGGCCAGCGCCACGGACGCTCGCGTCCGGGCGAGCGACGCGGGCGCCGCGGCGCCGGATCTGGTGGCGGGAGATGAGGAATTGCGCCTGGCATCCGGGCTGCGGCGGCAGGGACACCGTGCCGAGGCGTACGAACACCTGCGGCGGGCGAGGGTGCTCTTCGCCACCGCCGATAGCACGGCGACCGCGCGCCGCCGGCCGCCGCCGGAAACGGCCGCGGTCACGGTGACGCCGCCGCCTCTTCAGCCCCCGCCACCGCCCGATCCCGCGCCGATCCGCAGCCTGATCGCGTCCTACGGCCATGCCCTGGAGCGCCGGGATATGGCCGCGCTGCGGCAGATCTACCCGGGAATGCCTCGGCAGCAGGCGCAACAGTGGCAGGACTTCTTCAGCATCGCGCGTGACGTCCACGCGACGGTCGATCCGTCGCAGATCCTGTTCGAAACGGGCGGCGACCGCGCGAGCGCCAGCGTGCGGTGCACGCTCCGGTTTCAGAACACCACGGAAAGTCGCCGCGACGAACAGCCCTGCGATTTCCTCGCGCGCCTCACACGTCAGGGCACCGCATGGGTGATCGAGAGCATCCAGAAGTAGGCTAGAAGCTGTATTCCAGCCCTCCCGTCCAGATCACGCCCGGCTGCAGTCCGGAGTTCCGCAGCGGAAAGAGCGTGTTGGCCACGATCTGGATGCCGCGCTGCGTCCGGAACTTGAACCCCGTCGCGATGCCGAGATAATTGTCGCGCTGGGGCGGAATGTTGGTGAGGTTCAGGTCACGCGGTGCCGGCAGCGTGTAGTGCGCGGGCGGCGGGATTGTCAGCTTCGACGCCCCCGTCTGCCACGAACTCAGCACGTCGAACACCATCGTCGCCCATGGGGCGAGGAGCGCGTCATAGCCCAGGTTGACGTCGACCGTGTTGTTCATCGTGGGCGCGTCACGCACCGTGAGGCCGAAATTCACGTGCGGATTGAAGTCTCCGAAGCGACCCGAGACCACGGCCAAGCCTCGCCCTGAGAACCGTCCGGCACCCAGCAGGTTGTCCGCGTCGCCGGTGGGGAACCGGAAATCACCGAGCACCGCGACTCCGAGATGCTCGGTCTGGGCGACATTGAACTTGATGCGGCCCTCGACGTCCCCCAGACCGGTGGAGACGCCGGACATCGATGAGCTCGAGGTCAGGATGGTGTCGCCGGTGGGGCTGATGCCGAAATAGTGCACGATACTGTCCGTCCCGGGAATGATCTGGGCGAAGCTCGTGCCGGACACGGACGTGCGGACGAATGGCACCGTGACGCCGACGTCCACGCCATCGGCGAGCCCGTAGGACATGGAGAGGGCGGCCACCATCAGGCTCACATTCAGGTTCACGTTCACCTGAACGATGTCGTCCTCGAAGGACGGGCTGCCGAGCGTGTCGTTGGGGTTCCGGCTCCCGGGCGAGACGTCGGCGTGCTGGAAGTTGAATGTCAGGCGGTCGAGCGGCACGCCCCGCAGCCGCGAGAAGTTCATCTGGGTCAGCTCCACACCCATGAACCAGCGGCCCCGCCCCAGGGTCTGCGAACGCTCGGCGAACACCGGGCCAGCCGACGTGGAGGTCCGCACCGGAACCCCGCCTTCGAAGCGGAAGGTCGTGCCGGAGGACGCGGAGGTAATCGGCGTGTTGGACACGCTGATGCCGATCGCCGAGCCCAGAAAGGATATGAGGGTCGCGCCTCGAGACTCGGCGGCCGGGATGAAGTGAAAGCCGTGCCCTGAGCCAAGCGTGGCCGTATCGAGACATACCAGACGAGAGCAGGACCCAAAGTGAAACAGCTCTGTCAGCTGCTCGCGCAGCCCCTGCGCACGGCCCGCCTGGCCGACGACACAGAGAGCGGCGAGCGCCAGCACCACACGACGCATCCTCTGACTCCGGGGAAGGACGCGGCGAATTTTAGGGTGCGCGTAACGGTTCCGCCAGCGCCCTGACGAAACGATAACTGAACTCCGCGCCGGCGTAGTACTCGCTGACGCCAATCCGCTCGTCCCGGCCATGTGCGCGGATGTCGTCGGCGTCGAGGAACACCCCGGACACGCCGTACACGGGCATCCCGGCGTTGCGCAGGAACAGGCCGTCCGTCGCCCCGGTCTCCATGTCCGGGATGACCGGCAGGCCCGGCCAGAGCGCCTGCGTCACCCGCTCGAGCGGACCGAACACTTCCGGCACGAGCGGCGAGGGCGGCGACGGGACGGCCGTATCGATCGGAATGACCGCCACCGCCGTATCTGCCACGACGGCGCGCAGCGTCGCTTCCACCCGCTCAGGCGGATCCTGCGGGAGCATGCGGCAGTTGACCACCGCGCGCGCCGTCTGCGGCAGGGCGTTGTTGGCGTGCCCGGCGTCGAGCCGCGTGGCGACGCACGTGGTGTGCAGAATCGAATTGAAGAGCGGCGAGCCGGCGGACAACCGGGCGGCGGCCGCCGTGTCCATCGGCGTATGCGCCACCGCTCGCATGTCGGCCGCCACATCGGGCGGCTGGGTGGCGGCCATGCGCTCGAAGTACGCCCGCGACACATCGTTGAGGCTCACCGGGAACTGAAACGCCGCGAGCCG
>DATGDE010000082.1:0-6325 GCA_035311125.1 Gemmatimonadales bacterium | reverse complement strand
GCACATCCCCGTCGGCAAGGCGCCCTGGGGGGTGACCGTCGCTCCCGCCCCGGCGGCGGCGGCGACCAGTTGACCGGGACGCGGCGGGCTGTAGGGCGGGCGCTCGCAGCGGCGATGGTGGCCCAGCTCGCCGCGGGCGGGCGCGCCCACGCCCAGGCGCGAGAACAGCCGGCTGCTGTAGAGAGGATCGAGATCACGGCCGATGCCAGCCGGGCGCTCCACGCCGTCTGGCAATCCAGCGTGGCCGCGGGGGCGGAGCGCGCTGCCTGCATCGGAGGCGACCGGCAGGGCGGCGTCGCCCACATCACCCGGGTGCTCGCGCTTCAACCCTCGGCAGCCGATTCGATGGGGGTGGCCGCGTCCGTCTCCATCGAGCGGTGCGGACCGCCCGACTGGTTCGGGACCGCCCACACCCACATCGCCCTGCGCGACGGCCGCCGTCCCTACCCTACCTTCTCCGGTGCGGACCGCGGCGTGATGGGCTTCTGGCTCGAGCGCTGGGGCACGGATGGCGTCTTCTGCGTCCTCTACAGCGCCGCGGCCGCGCACTGCGAGGCTGCAGGCGCGGCCGGCAGCCTCGTGGCCGGCCCCGGGACCGCCGCCAGCTACTGAGCCGCCGTCAGCTCACCGGCCGCCGCGTCAGCCAGGACCCCGGTCTCCGCTCCGCGATCAGCCCGTCCAGCCCCCACCGCCGGCCCGCCCGGCTGAAGAAGAACGCCAGCATGAGCGTGAACAGCAGCAGGTGAAACCCCTGCTGCCCGGGCGACATCCACTGCGTCGCCAATCCGTAGTTGGTCACCAGCGCGAGACCCACCAGCGAGGCGAGTCCGGTGCAGAACCCGAGCGTGAGGCCGAGCCCTGCGACCGTCTCGCCCCAGGCGGTGAGATGGGCGAACACGTCGGAGTGCGTGAGGACGACGTCTTCCAGAAACTGCTTGTAGAATGCGATCGGATTCTCCGACGCCTGCTTCGCCACGATCTTCGGCATGGTGGCCAACCAGCGATCCGACACGGCCGGCACCGGCAGCACGCCGCCGGCGAGCACGATCGACATCTTCGTAACCAGCGTCTTCACGAAGTACAGCCCGACCGCGACCCGCAGGACGGCGAGCCACTCGACGGCGTGCGACAGGCCTACGGGGCGATCGGGCATGGCGAGGTCCTTGGGTTCAGTCGAGTCCCAGTTCGTGGAATACGAAGCTCCAGACGTCGGTGAGCTCGTCGAGCACCTTGGCGATCGGCTTGCCCGCGCCGTGCCCGGCTTTCGATTCCAGCCGGAGGAGGACCGGGTGCGTCGAGCCGGTCGCCGCTTGCAGGCGGGCGGTCATCTTGCGGGCGTGCATCGGGTCCACCCGCGTGTCGCTCTCCGCCGTCGCTAGCAGCACCGCCGGGTAGGCCACGCCGTTCCGGACATGATGGTAGGGCGAGTAGGCCCGGAGCCACGCGTATTCCTCGGGCTCCTCGGGCGACCCGTACTCGGGAATCCAGAGCCGGGCGAGCAGGAACCTCGGGTATCTCAGCATGTCGAGCAAAGGGACCTGGATCACGACGGCCCGGAAGAGGTCCGGCCGCTGCGTGAGCACTGCGCCCATGAGCAGGCCCCCGTTCGAGCCTCCGGCGATGGCGAGCCGCTCCGGCCGGGTGTAACCGTTGGCAATCAGCCACTCCGCGGCGGCGATGAAGTCATCGAACGTGTTCTGCTTGTTCCCCAGCATCCCGCCTTGGTGCCAGGTCTCGCCGTACTCGCCACCGCCGCGGAGGTTCGGCACGGCAATCACCCCGCCTCGCTCCAGCCACAGGAACAGCGACCGGGCGAAGCCGGGCGTCATGCTGATGTTGAACCCGCCGTAGCCGGTGAGGTAGGTGGGGTTCTCCCCGTCGAGCTCGATGCCGCGGGGATGCACCACGAACATCGTGATCGGCGTGCCGTCGCGCGAGGCATACGTCACCTGCCGGACCTCGTACCGGTCAGGCTCGATGTCCGCCTCGACCCGGCGCCAGAGGGTCTCGGCTCCGGTCTCGAGATCGATGCGGTAGACGGTCGGCGGCACCGTATAGGACGAGTAGCCGTAGAACAGCTCGTTCCCGTCCCACTCGGTACCGAGGCCGAACAAGCTGCCGATGCCCGGCAAGGCGTGCTCGCTGACGTGGCCGCCGTCGAGGTCGGCGAGACGCAGCCGGGATGTGGCCCGCTCGAGGTAGTCGAGCGCGAGATGCCGGCCGACGACCCTTGCCCCGTCGAGCACGGCGTCGGGTCGCGGGGAGACGAGCTCCGTGGCCGAGCCGAGGTCGGGCCGCTCGGGATCGACCGCATACAGGCCGTAGGTCGGCGCGCGCAGGTTCGTCCTGAGGTAGAGCCTGCCCCCCACGACCTGCCCGTCGAAGAGCGCCGGCAGGTCCTTGGCGACGGCCACGGGGGGCGTGCCGGCCCGCAGGTCCTGGATGTAGAGGTCGGTCTGGTCGAAGGTGCGGGCCACGCCGATCAGGAGCCACCGGCCGTCGGGCGACAGGCTCACGCCGGGCCAATGCTCCTTCACCCCAGGCCGGAACATCAGCGGGTCGTTGGCCGGGTCCGCGCCAAGCCGGTGGAAGTACACCGCCCGGTGGTAGGGCTCCTCCCCGTCGGGCACCTCCCCCGGCGCCGGATAGCGGGTGTAATAGAAGCCGCTTCCGTCCGGCAGCCAGGCGACGTCCGCCGCGCGCGTGTGGGGGATCCGGTCCGGCAGAACGGCCCCGGTCCGCACATCGAGGACGTGAAGCACGCTCTGCTCGCTGCCGTCGTCCGACAGCCCGTATGCCAGCAGCCGGCCGTCCTCGCTGGGATAGTACCAGTCGAGGGCGGTGGTGCCCTCGGCGTTGAGCCGGTTGGGATCGAGCAGCACCCGGTCCGCGCCTTCCGCACCCTCCCGCACGTAGAGGATGGGCTGGTTCTGGCGACCGTCGCGGTACTGATAGAAATACCGGCCCCCGGCCGGCGCGGGAACGCTCAGGCTGCCGATCGCGAGGAGAGTCTCGAGCCGCTCCCGGATCCGGGGGCGGGCCGGGATCCCGGCCAGATAGGACTCCGTCAGGGTGTTCTGCGCGGCGGTCCACGTCTGCGTCTCCGGACTGTCGCCCTGCTCGAGCCACCGGTAGGGATCCGCCACCCGCTCGCCGTGGAGAACCTCGGCGACGTCGTCGCGGCGGGCGAGGGGATAGGCCAGGGGCGCCGGTACGGCCGTGGAGCTCATCGAGGGTCTCTCAATCGCCCAGGCTGATGCCGAGGTCGCGAACGGTCGTGATGATGTCGGAATCGAGTGGCACGTTCCGCGTCCGGCCGACGACTTCTGCCAGGGGCACCCGGGTGATGGTCGGTCCGTTCAGACCGACCATGACGCCGAAGCAGCGGTCCGCGATCGCCCGCACCGCCGCCGTGCCGAACCGCAGCGCCAGAAGCCGGTCGTAGGTCGTGGGGCTGCCGCCCCGCTGGAGGTGGCCCAGCACCAGCGTACGGACCTCCTTGCCCGTGCGCTCCTGAATCGCGCGCGCGACCTGGCCGCCGATGCCGCCCAGACGGTCCACCGTCCCCGGGCCCCGGCGCTCCTGCAGCACGATCTCGCCGCCCAGCGCCCGGGCACCTTCGGCCACGACCACGATGCTGAACCGGCGCCCGCTCGCTTCGCGGCTCCGGATCTTCTCGCACACCTTCTCGATGTCGAACGGCAGCTCCGGGAGGAGGATCACGTCGGCGCTGCCCGACACCCCGCTCGACAGGGCGATCCAGCCGGCGTACCGCCCCATCACCTCGACCACCATCACCCGGTCGTGGCTCTCGGCGGTGGAGTGCAGCTTGTCGATCGCCTCGGTGGCCGTGCTCACTGCCGTGTCGAAACCGAAGGAGCGCTGGGTGCCGCTCACGTCGTTGTCGATCGTCTTCGGGACGCACACCGCCGGCACGCCGCGCCTCCACAGCTCGTACGCGATCGCGAGGCTGCCATCGCCGCCAATGGACACGAGCGCGTCGAAGCCGCTCGCCTGGAACGCGGCCACGAGGTCGTCCGATCGGTCGACTTCCCGCTCCCGCCCGTCGGCGTCGCGCATGACGTAGCGAAAGGGGTTGCCGCGGTTGCTCGTGCCGAGAATAGTGCCGCCGAGATGGGTGATGCCGCGCACCTGCTCCCGCCCGAGCGGCACCACCCCGTTGAAGGAGAGGAGGCCGTCATAGCCGCGGAGGATGCCGTAGCACGTCCAGCCGCGCTGCTCTGCGGAGAGCACCACGGCCCGGATCACCGCGTTGAGCCCCGGCGCGTCCCCTCCGCCGGTCGAGATGGCGACTCGCATAGTGCTGGAAGAAGTGAGAAGCAAGAAGCAAGAAGTGAGGTCACCTCTCACTTCTCCTTCTCACTTCTTGCTTCGCATCTCCTTGATCCGTCTCACGACTTCCCCAGGCTCGGCGTGGCGGCCGGTCGCTCGCTTGGAGTACACCAGCGTATCATCCGCCGTCACCTCGAACCGCCCCCCCGACGACTGAACGAGGACCACGTCGGCCTCGGGGAATTCGTGCTTCAGCTCGGCCGCCAGACCGGAGGCCCTGGGCTGGTAGTTTCAGACGACGCAGTATTCGATGATGACCCGCATGTTGCCTCCCGGCGCCGGCCGCGATGATGTCGGGTCGAATCGTAGCGGCGGGCTCAGGCGCTTGCCAAGACCTCGCGGGGACGCGGGGCGAGCCGGGGTGCTTGTCAGCGACCCGGGTCGGGCGTATCTATCCTCTCATGACTCCCGTTCGGGGCGCGGCCTGCCTGCTGCTCGCCTTTCTGGCCCTGCCGCCCCAACCCGCCGCTGCCCAACGGAAGTACCTCGTCGAAGCCGGCGCCGCCGGTTCCGTCCTCTCGTTTGATGCCGCAACCGACCTCAACGCCGGCCCGGGCGGCCTGATCCGCCTCGGGTTCTGGTTGCCCTTCAAGCTGTCCATCGAGGGCGAAGGCTCGCTCGTCAAGCCCAAGACGAACACCAGCTCGGTCGGCGTGAACGTGACGACCATCAGCCTCTCCACGCTCTACAACGTCATCGTCGGCACGAACAACTCGGTCTATCTCAAGGCCGGCATTGGTTCCACCACCTACGGCGGCAGCTGCCCCGCCGTCGCGATTCCGGGCTCGGGCCCCTGCGGCTCGGCGGCCACCATCATCGGCGGGCTCGGGTTCCGCGTCGGGATCGTGCCGACCGTCATGCTTCGGGCCGAAGGCGTGCTCAACCGGAACATCAGCGGCTCACTCAAGTTCTCCAATTTCGGCGGGAACCTGGGCCTGAGCGTGATGCTCGGCAGCAAGAGGACCACCGACAGCGACGGCGACGGCGTGCTGGATGGCGACGACAAGTGCCCCGGCACCCCGCACGGCGCGGTGGTGGACAAGAAGGGCTGCCCCGTCGACACCGACGGCGACGGGGTCTACGACGGTTTGGACCAGTGTCCCAACACGCCCCACGGCGCCAAGGTGGACTCGGTCGGCTGCCCGATTGACACCGACGGCGACGGCGTCCCGGACGGTCTCGACCGGTGCCCCGATACGCCCCCCGGCGCCAAGGTAGACTCGGCTGGGTGCCCGACCGACAGCGACGGCGACGGCGTACCCGACGGCCTCGACCGGTGCCCCGATACGCCGAGGGGTGCCACCGTGGACGCGCTCGGCTGTCCGAGCGACAGCGACGGCGACGGGGTGCTCGACGGGCTGGACCAGTGTCCCAACACGCCGCCAGGAACTCCGGTCAACGCCGTGGGCTGCCCGGCGGGTGAGCCGGGAGCACCGCCCAAGCAGCCTCCGGCCGCGGGACCACCGAAGCCGGAAGCCGCGAAGCCAGCCGAGCCGAAGCCGGAGGCCGCGCGGACGTTCGTGCTCCGCGACGACGCATTTGCGCCCGGCAGCGCGCGACTCAGGCCCGTGGCAAGCGCCACACTCGATTCCGTGGCCGCCGCGCTGGCGGCGAACCCCGCGCTCCGGGTCGAGATCGGCGCTTACACGGCGCGATCCCGATCCGAAATCGACACCCGCGGCTTTGCGGGCCTCCGCATTGAAGCGATCCGCTCGTACCTGATCTCCAAGGGCGTGCGCCCGCTGCGGCTCGTACCCAAGGTGTATGGCCCCGTTCAACCCCTTAGCACCGACACCAGCGCCGCCGGCCGCGCCAGCAACCGCCGCATCGAGATCAAGCCCCTCCCGTAGGCCCCTGAATTGCCTTTCCTCAGAGCATCCCCGGTCAACCGTGGGCACATAGTGCACGCCAACCCACTGTACCGCTGTGAGTTGGCGGGGACCGCAACCCTCGCTGGCTTTCGGATCCAGGC